>DAIRVI010000046.1:0-20121 GCA_036802885.1 Pyrinomonadaceae bacterium | reverse complement strand
AAACCGTTTTAGTTTTTGCACTTTTGGTTTCGACTTCAGTTTTGACGTTTGCACAAGAAGGAACATCGAGATTGAGCGGAACCGTTACCGACACAAATGGGAGCATAATCGAAGGTGCAAAAGTGTCTGTATCAAATGAGGCGACCGGAGTGAAGTTTACGCAGGTGACGACCTCAGGGGGCCTTTTCACGTTTGCGTCTCTGTTTCCGGGGAATTATGCGGTAACGGTAGAGCAGAGCGGCTTTAAGAAGAATGTTCGAACGAACAACGCGGTTCAGGTAAATACCCCGTTGAACGTCGATATCGTTTTGGAGCCCGGCAATGTTACTGAAGTCGTGACGGTTCAGGCGGAAGGAATAACTGTCCAGCCGAACACCGCGACAATCGGCAACGTGGTGGATCAACGCACAATTGAAACGCTACCGTTGAACGGCCGCAATCCGTTGACGCTTGTTCTTTTGGAGCCAGGCGTTGTCCAGCGATCCTTTGGCGGCGCCGGATCGGGCGTTCATATTAACGGTTCCCGCGATCGGGCTTTTAACGTCACTATCGACGGCATTGACGCCAACGAATCGACAGTTCCAAATCCTGTTTCCAATCTCTATAGGCTTAATCCTGACAATGTGCAGGAGTTTAAGGTGACGACGAATAACGCCACAGCGGAAGAAGGCCGCAATAGCGGCGCCTCGATCGGGCTTTCGACGAAGTCCGGAACGAACTCATTTCACGGCACAGCTTTCATTTATTATCGAAACGACAAGTTGAATTCGACCGAGTGGTTTGCGAATGCATTAAAGCAACCTAAGCGGGATACTGATTTGCAACAGTTTGGTTTCGAGATGGGTGGTCCCGTTATCCTCCCGTTTGGCGAGGGCAAAAATGTCTACAACGGTAAGAACAAAACCTTTTTCTTTGGCAGTTGGCAGCAGAACCGGGTTGATTTCAGTCAACCTATCGACCAGACGTTTGGCGTTCCGTCTGTTTTAACGGCGACTGCAAGATCCGGTATTTTCAGATATTGGGTTCCAGATCTGGCGAATCCTTTGGTCATCTCAGGAACGACAATCCTTCGGAACTCGCCGTTACTGGTTAACTCGTCAACGGGCGAACTAAGGACGGATTTGGGTGTTGTTCCTTGCGCCACCCCGGCGTCGGTTCGCTGCGTTCGCACTTACAGCATTGCAGGTAACATTCCGGCTGGCGTCGCCCTTGATGGATCAGTGGCTAGTTATCTCAGTACTTTGCCGGGGCCGAATGCTTTTGGATTTGGAGACGGCTTGAATACTGCCGGGTATCTTTGGAATCCGCCGACTGCGATTCGCGGTCCGGCTTATCAAGTGCGCATTGACCACAATTTTAATTCCGATCACAGTATCTTTGGGCGCTACCTTTACTCTGATTACAACACACTAAAGGGCGATCCTTTGAACGGCCGCCCACAGGTATTTCCCGGCTTTCCTCCTCAGGGCGAGGTTTTCAGAAAAACGTCCAATTTTGTGACCGGTTGGAAGTGGACCGTATCGCCGTATATTACAAACGACTTTCGGTTTGGTTACTCGAGGTTCAAATTCACTTTCACCCAAGGAACCGCAAACCCGGCGTTTCCGAATGTCTCATCAGTTGACTACAATCTTATCAGTGAGCCTTATATCAATACTGCGCAGACTGAGCGTGAGATATTCACGCCGCAGTTTATTGATAACATGACTATCGTCAAAGGGAATCACGTCATTGGTTTAGGTATGAATATGCGCTTCTATCGTCATCAAGACAATCGAAGCTTGGGCGGTCCGACGGTTCTGCTCACCGCTGCCGGAACTGCAAATAGCCGTGCACTATTTCCTGCGTGGAACGCCGCTCCCAATATCAATACAGGCACTACCAGCGACAACACAAACCTACAGAACTATCTTGCGAACATGATTGGTCATGTGTATCGGATTCAGCAAACGTTTGTGGCGGATTTTGCGAACGACGTGTTCCTTCCGTATTTGACGAATGGAAAGCCGAATCTGTTCAATGGACTAACTAAGGCGAATCAGTATAATTTCTATCTTCAGGACGAATGGAGAGTCAGAAGTAATCTGACCATTAATGCCGGTGTTCGTTGGGAGATTAATCCTCCTGCCTATACCGCCGGCGGCAAGACTTTTGTGCCGAATGGCGATGTTTTCGCGGGTAATGTTACCTTCGTCAAGGCAGCCGGATGGTACAAGATTGACAAGTGGAAATATCTGGGGCCGAGTCTGGGCTTGGTCTGGGGGCCAAGCTACAAATCAGGGCTTCTTAAGAGCATGTTTGGCGAGAGCGGAAAGAGCGCGATTCGTATCGGCTATAGAATTGCCTTCGATCCAATTTCGACATTTCAGGTCACTTCGGCAGCAAGCAGGGTTCCCGGTCTAACCCAAGTCTGCACGACAACCTTAGTGAATCAGGCTGGACCACCGGCGACAGTAGTCGCAACTCCGACTGGAGGTTGTCCCGCGGCACCTGTACAAACGCTCGGAGGAGGATTCCCTCAATTTCTTCAGCCGCCAACAAATAGGCCGTCGGCGGCCTTCACTCCGAGTTCGCTAACGATTGGCAGTGCGCCCGGAATTACCCTATTCGCGCCCAACATGAAACTGCCCGAGGTGCATCAGTGGAGTCTGAGTTGGCAACGTGAATTGCCCTGGAAAATGGTAATGCAGGCGGCTTACGTGGGTCGACGCGGAACACATCTCTACTATGCAGGCAACAGGAACCAAGCTAGCGGAAGGTCTATTTTGGATTCGTTCCTCCTGATGCAGCAAAACATGCGTAACTCTTGTCTTCCTTCTGGTACAGGAAATTTGCCTGGGGGTACCTGTACGAATCCGGTCACAAGTATTCCGCTGCTAGCGGCCGGAACGGGCATTACGGCAGCTACCGTAGATGCTGCAGGTGCACAAAGTGAGATCCTTGGAAATGCCTTGGGGTCTCTCGCCAGCAGGATCGAAAATACGTCGACAAACAATCTGAGGCTGAGACCGAGCAAACAGTTTGGCGTGATTACTTATATCGATAATGCCGGTGATTCGATGTATCACGCTGCACAATTTAGTCTGCGGCGCAGGTTTGCGCAGGGGTTTGGCCTAAGTGCTGCCTATACGTTTGCTAAATCAATGGACAATCAGTCAGTTGACCCAGTCGGAGCGGCATCTGGCGGAGGTTTGTCGACCACAAACTCGCGAACGCCTGTCGACATGCAGAATCTTAGGGACGAATGGGCGAGATCGGACTTCGACCGAACTCATGTATTTAATCTGACGACCGTGTGGGAACTTCCGGTAGGCCGTGGACAACGATTTTTGGGTAGTGCGCCCGGTTGGGTCAACCACTTTATTGGCGGCTGGACGCTAAACTCGATTCAGACGTTTATGACCGGTGAACCCTTTAGTGTCCGAAGCAATGTGTTTACCAACAACAGTGGTCACGATTCCCGCGCGGCAATCCTCGATCCGAATGTCAGGGCGCAACTCACATTTCCGACGAATATCGCAGGTCCCGTTGTATTTCCCAATTCAGCTGGGTTTACTATACCGGCGCCGGGCAGCAACGGCGCGGGCCGAAACATATTCGTAGCGCCCAGCTACTACAACTTGGATATCGGAATCATTAAGCAGATCTCTATAACGGAGCGGTTCAAGCTTGACTTCCGAACTGAGTTTTTCAATGCATTGAACCATGCAAATTTCGACAACCCGCGTGATGCATCGGTGGGTTCACCGAACTTCCAGTCTACAGTGTTCGGGCAGACATGTTGCCAGGCAGTGGCTCCTCCCGGAACTCAGACGATTATCCAAACTGGTGAATCGGCCCGGGTCATCCAGTTTGCTCTTAAGCTTAAGTTCTAAGCGTTAATATTGATTTAGGTCAATTGTTCCGCGGTTTTAACCAGCCGCGGAATTTTTTTATTTTGGATTGTGCAGTCGCGTTTTTGCCGCTAGTTGTGCCAGTTGTGCGGCCCGCGGAAGGGCTTCGGCGGCTTTGGCGACTTGCGAGTCGTCCTCAATCAGCACTTGGTTGGCTGAGACAGCCCCGAACGAAGCCATAACAATACTGTACCGAAGCCTCAGTTTGATAAAAGCGGCTTCGGTTCGCAGAGCGTCAGCCGGCAGTTTCCATTCAGTCTTTCGACCCACAAAGTCATTAAATGCCCTCAGCAACTTTTCCGAGACAGGGAAATCAATTGGCGTAATTCGCTTTCCGAATGACGGCGGCTCTTCGCGATAGCTTTCGAGCCCCGCGATTCGGCCATGTGCAACGTCGCGTGCGAAAAAGAAGATCGGGTCCACAAGCGATGCCTGGATCACGTTTATGGCGTCGGACTTTACGGCTTCGTCGGGCTGTATGCCGTCACCGCCAAAAACACGCCTGTCGGTCACCGTACGCGCTTCGAAAAACGGCTTGTCGATCGCGACTGCCGGTGTTTTATGGTTGAAATAGTCGTAATTATCCAGATTGGTGTAATCGCGTTGGATCGACCGCCCCGACGGCGTTAGATAGCGTCCAGTTGTGAGTGTCAGGCCCATACTCGCGGGCAGATTAATCACGCTTTGGACAAGTCCCTTACCAAAAGTTTTTTCGCCGACGATCATTGCCCGGTCGTCGTCCTGAAAAGCACCGGCGACGATCTCCGACGCCGAAGCTGTTTCCTCGTTGACAAGTACCACTAGCGGCATGGTTTCGGGCGAAGCGTTTGTTGATTTCCAGACACGATTATCGATACGCGTTCGACCACGCTGCGTCAAAATCAACGAACCGGCTGGCAGAAATTTCTCAGCTACCTTTACGGCCTGGTCAACGATGCCGCCGCCGTTTCCGCGTAGATCGAGAATAAGCGACCGCATTCCCAAACGCTTAAGCTCTCGCATTACAACGTCGAACTCGTCAGAGGTCGTGTAGTTAAATCCCTCGGAAAGATCGATATATCCGATACCGGGCCGCAATATATAGGCGTCGGGTATGGACGGCTGCGGTACGCGGTTACGACGGATCTCGATTGTCTCGATGCGGTTTGTCTCGGCCCGCTCGATAGTAAGGCGAAAGACGGTGCCGGTCGCCCCGCGTATCTTGTCGCGTACGACGTCCGAACTTTTTCCCGTCATACGTTCACCGTTTACGGCGACGACCTTATCACCAAAGCGAAGCTGCGCTCTGGCCGCCGACGAACTCGGAAATGTCGAGAGCACAAATGTATCGGTGACGCCTGCGTTTTCAAAATTCGCGATCGTCGCTCCGATGCCGGTGTAGCCGCTTCGCTGTTCATCGAGCAAGTCCTTCCACTCGGCCGCGTCATAGAATTGTGAATGAGGATCGAGCATTCGGAGCATCCCGCTGAGGGCTGATTTTGTGAGTTCGGCAGCTTTAACGGCTCGCCCATCGATGTAGTTGCGAGCGATGATCTCGTTGGCCTCTCGAATATCCGAAGTGATCCGCGATATCTTTTCATTGGAGCCAACCGTTGCGCTTGCTGAGCCGCCTGACGCCGAAAACGTGCTCCCTCGGTTGATGCTGAATGGCTCGACCGCAGGATTCAGAGGCGCCGTCATCTGCGCCGATGCGATGCTCGCCGCGATCGACAATTGCAAAAGATAGCTTGCGGTACGGCGAATTCGGGTCATATGCAGAACAGATGCAAAAGCCAAGCGCTCGAGCAAGGGCGGTGGCGAAACGTCGGAGGTCACGCTCGTGCTAACGAGAGCGCATCACAATAAAAAAGATCGGTGGTCTTGGCGGCACCCAAACAACCACCGATCACAGTTTGGTTTGACTAAGTTATATATCGAAAAGACGGTGATTTCCAAATAAAGTTGCTGGCAAGCTGAGAAATAATTACCTCGGGTGGAACTCTCGCGAGGTCCTCGAAATGCCGTACGTTTCTATTCGATTCGAAATGCAAAAAGCACGACCGCGGATTTTACTCCACGATCGTGCTTGAGCCTTCTTGTTACTAACTTCCTAGACGATTATGACGTTACGAGGTTAAGTAGGTGTCCCATCTGGAATTTCTTGACGCTGAGGTACTTCTGAGTGTCTTTTGACGGCTCGAACTCGATTGCGACGCGTTCGACGACCTCGAGGCCGCCTTGCCGCATTGCCTGAATCTTGTCAGGGTTGTTGGTCAGGGCCTTAACACGCGTCAAGCCCAGATCGCAGAGTATCTCGACGCATTGCTCGTAGCGGCGAAGATCAATGCCGAGGCCGAGTTTTACATTTGCTTCGATCGTATCGGCGCCTTCGTCCTGGAGGGCATATGCACGAATCTTATTGATAATGCCGATGCCGCGGCCCTCTTGCTGCTGATATACGACCACGCCGCGGCCCTCTTTCGCAATTGTTTCCATAGCACGCTGGAGCTGATCACCACAGTCGCATTTGGCGGAGTGAAAGACATCACCGGTCAGACACTGCGAGTGAATGCGAACGGGCACGGGCTCGTTTGTCCGAAGCTTTCCTTTGTAAACGACTACAAATTCCTCGTCGCTGGTAAGTGAACGATACCCCGCGATGCGAAATTCGCCGTATTTTGTCGGCAGCTTTGCCTCGGCGGCCTTAACGACCGACGGGATCAAGCCAACGAAATGGTTGTTTTGTAAGTTTTGAGTCGATTCCGAATACATAGTTTTGTGTCTCTGTTAAACTAGGGCGAAATTACTAATAAACTGACTTTATTTGTGTCAAGTGATTAATTCGACGGTCTCGTGGTTTTGGATTCGGTTGTTTATAAAAGAACGAACCTTTATTTTTTCGTCGGCAAAGGGGCTGAATATTCGCAAATTTGATCTACGTTTATCGGAGGCGTCCGTTTTTGATTTTTGGCGGGCAAAGTGTTCTCATTAACTTAGAAATCAGAGTGATCTTTACGCTCCTGATACTGAAAAGAATATGTCTGAGACATTCAAATTACCATTGCTTGAGATCGAGGAATTCAGCCTCGCGAACGGCCTCAAGGTCGTGCTGAATAGAGATGATGCGATCCCCGTCGTGTCGGTCGCGGTCTATTATAACGTTGGTTCGCGAAACGAGCGCGAGGGCCGCACAGGCTTTGCTCATCTGTTCGAACATATGATGTTTCAGGGTTCGGAAAATGTGCCAAAGGCGGGGCATTTTCAGCACGTAATGAAAGCCGGCGGGACAATGAACGGCACGACGTCGAGCGAGAGGACAAATTATTACGAAACGCTGCCGGCGAGCCAACTGCCGCTTGCACTTTGGCTCGAGTCCGATCGGATGCGTTCACTGGCGGTAACGCAGGAGAATCTCGACAACCAGCGCGAGGCCGTAAAAGAAGAAAAACGTTTGCGTTACGACAATCAACCCTACGGTCAGATATTCGATCTGATCAACGAGATGATTTACAAGAATTTTGCCAATTCGCACTCGACGATCGGCTCGATGGAGCATCTGGACGACGCCACGGTCGAGGATGTTCAGGAATTTTTCCGTATATATTACGCGCCGGATAACGCAGTGCTCGTTATTTCGGGAGCGTTTGATAGCGCGACCGCAAAGGATCTTGTTGAGACGTACTTTGGCGATATTCCGTCGCAACCCGCGCCGCCCCTGCTTGACGTGTCCGAACCGCCAGAGGTCGCTGCGAATTATAAGGAATGGGAAGATAAACTGGCACCGTTTCCGGCCTTTCTGATCGGGTGGAAAATACCGCCGCGGCGCACGCCCGAATTTAACGCCCTCTTTCTTGTCGGCAAGATACTGTATGACGGCGAAAGCTCGCGACTCTATCAAAAGCTAGTCAAAGGGGACGAATCGGTTATTCAGCTATTCGGTTTTACGGACGAGAGACGCGGCCCCTCGAGTATCTTTGTGGGGGCGATACCCAAACCCGAGAAAGATCTGAGTAAGATCCGCGAGACAATAATGCACGAGATCCACGACCTTTCTGCTCACGGTCCTACCGCCGAGGAGATGGAAAAGATCGAGAATCAGCTCATAAACGACTCGGTTAGGATGCGCCAATCGTCGATGAGCCGTGCACAGCAGATCGCCGAGTTTGCGCTATACGACGGCGACCCGACGCTCATCAATTCCCAACTCGATGAACTGCTTGCGGTAACCGGTGATCAAATCAGGCATGCGGTTGGCGTTTATCTCAATACCGAAAATCGTGCATTGCTCGATGTCGTACCAGCGACTAATTCACAGCAGAAACAGGGTGCACACTAAGATTTGGGACTGAGCCGGACGCGGAATCATTTTGACCAGGAAAATTGTTGATCTATGACACCAGAATTACGAAAAAATCCACCGGCTCCGCTTGCTCCGGTCGCGTTCGATATACCTAAGCCTTACGAAACAACTCTCGAAAACGGGCTGCGGGTCGTATTGATCGAGAACGAACGGCTGCCGCTTGTTAGTTATCGCCTTGCATTCACGTCGGGCGACATCAACGATCCGGCGGATGCGACGGGTATGACTTCGGCGATGGCGTCGATGCTTACTGAGGGCACTGAGGAATTCACGAGCCTCCAGCTTGCCGAAAAGATCGAACGCCTGGGTGCCAGCATCTCGGCAAGCGCCTCCGACGATTTCACAATCGTTGCGGCATCTGCACTTTCGCTTTATAGTACGGAAGTTTTGCATCTATTGGCAGAGGTCGTTTTGCGGCCAACGTTTCCAGAGAACGAACTCGACCTTTATCGTCGAAACACGATCGAAAATCTCAAATTTCAGCGGTCGCAACCCGGCTTTCTCGCCGGCGAACAGTCGGCACGGCTCATTTACGGTGATCATCCCTATTCAAAGGTATCGCCGAAGGCGGCCGATATCGAAAAGCTCGATCGCGATATGATCGTTCGGTTTCACGCAACTCGATTAGTGCCGAATAACGCGATGATGATCGTCGTCGGCGACGTGCAGCCTGACGAACTGATTTCCGAACTGAACGATGTGTTCGGCGATTGGCAGCGGGGAAGTGACATTACCCACAAATTTGATTCGCCGCCGGTTCGCAACTCGCGAAGCCTGACAATCGTCGACCGGCCCGGGTCGGCACAATCGAATATTGTTTTATGTAATCTCGGCGTCAAACGCACCGATCCCGATTATTTTCCGCTCATCGTAATGAACCAGGTGCTCGGCGCAGGTGCTTCGTCACGGATCTTTATGAACCTAAGGGAAGAAAAAGGCTATACGTACGGCGCTTACACCCGACTCGAAGCCAAAAAGCTCGCGGGCGAATTCGAGGCGACCGCAGAGGTAAGGACCGCTGTCACAGGCGATTCGCTCAAGGAATTTTTCTACGAGCTCGATCGGATCCGAAACGAAAAGGTCGGTGATGAAGAATTGAGTGACGCAAAGAACTTTCTCACAGGCGTTTTCCCTCTGCGAGCCGAAACGCAAGAGGGCCTTACAAACCTGATCGTGAATCAGCATCTTTACGGGCTGCCAGCGGACTATTTGCAGACGTATCGCGAGCATATCAATTCTGTGACCGCCGACGAAGTTCAACGCGTGGCGGCCAGACTGGTTCGCCCTGATGAGATGGCGATCGTCATAGTCGGAGACGCCGAAGAGGTTCTGCCCCAGGCTCGTGCCTATGCCGATTCGCTAGAGATATTTGACACGGAGGGAATTGTGCAGGACGAGGCAAAATACGTTAAGACTGAAAGTGAAGAAACAGCAAATGTCGCCGGTAAATGGAAGCTCGTGATAGATTTTCAGGGTCAACAGCTACCGGTTTCTTTAACTCTCGAACAAATCGAAGACAATGTCACCGGTAGCCTTGAGACCATGCTCGGAAACGGTGAAATCGCTGATGGCAAAGTTACCGGAAACAGGCTTACCGCCATGGCGAAAGCCGAAATGCAGGGGCAGGGAATCGAGTTTACGATTTTGGGCAGGATCGACGGCGACACAATGACCGGAACGTTAACGGCCCCGATCGTCCCCGACCCGCTGCCCTTTACGGGAACGAGATCATAAGAAAATTGTCTGCGAGTTTCGAGGGCAAAATATCTTACATCGGCTCAGTAAATTGAATGATCGCAAAGTCCGCACCGGAAGGATCGGCGACCATCGCCATTCGTCCGACTCCAGGTGCATCAAAAGGCGGAACCCGGACGCTGCCGCCGTTTGCCGTGATCTTTTCCGCCGTCTCGTCTGCATTTGTGACCGCAATGTAGGTTGCCCAGTGCGAAGGAACTTCTGGCGGCCAGTTTGCGTCGATGGCCATCATCCCTCCATGTGCCATGCCATCAAAAACAATCTCCTTGTAGTCCATCGGCGTAACCTTTGTTTGCGGCAGTTCCCAACCAAACATTTTGACGTAAAACTCCATTGCCGCCTCAAGATCCTTGGTCCTCAATTCACGCCAGCAGATCTCTCCGTGATTCGGTATATCAAATTCAGCCATTGTGCCCTCCTTCGGCCATTTTGAATGTACAAAACATCGCGCCGGTCGGGTCTTGAATGATCGCAAAGCGGCCCGTGTTCGGAATGTCGTCTGGTTCCTTAACGACCGTTCCGCCGAGCGTCGCGGCGAGCTTTGCGTTCTCGTCAACATCGTCCACCGCGACGTAAGTCATAAAATGCGGCGGCGGAATCGGGACGCCCTCGCCGAACATCCCCGGCGTTAACTCGTAAAGTCCGCCCGCCGGATAGTCGCCGCCAGTCGTGTATTCGTGATATTGAAAGCCGTCGGTCGAAGCGCTGCTGTCCTGAAACTTCCAGCCGAAGACGTTCGTATAAAACGCCTTACATTTTTCGGCGTCGGTGCTTGCGATCTCGGTCCAGCAAAAACTTCCGTGAGCCGGCCCTGCAAAACCGACCATTTCACTTGCTTCTTGTGCCATTGATATTCCTCCTGAGGTGAATTTAGAAAAAGTACCCTATTTTGTTCCAATCAATATTGTTACGCAAGCCGTGTGGTTTTGTTTTGCGATTTATACGGAAGTTTTGAGCTGCGGATCGCGGTTGTTGCTTCATGGAGAAAAGCGTGGAAGAGCATAGCCGCAGCTCAAAACATCGTCATGCGAGCGAGGCGATCAGCCGACACGCCGTATTGGGACGGCAATGTTTCGCTGCAAATTCTGCAGATGTGCGATCAGATCTGATCCCGCACGTTTTGACAGTTCGTCAACACGGCATCGGAACATCTGCGAACACTCCTGACCCGCGTCAATGCTGGCGTCGCGTGCAATTGCACGGATCATACCGAGCTGTTTGGCGCTGACCATGTCGCCAAGATTTTTAGCAACAGCATCGTCAAACCCCCGATTTTCAGTCACCGCAACAGGTTCATCATTTTCGGACGAATCGAATTCCCGTTTGTAAAGCTCTCGGGCGATGCCAAATTTGACTGCCGCACGCTTCAGCGCGTCATGCTCGGCTTTTTTGATTCCGGTCTCACTGGCGTTCTTTCCGGTTCCGACGCCCTCGCGCGTAATGCCGTCAATCGTTATCGCCACGGTTACGGTAACGATGTCGCCAATCGACCGAATGTCCTTTACGGTATGACCCCAATTTGGAGCATGTTCGTCTAGAATGTCAGCCACCGTATGCCACTCGACATATTCGACCATGTGGATTGTGCCGTTGTGGTCCCGGCGTCCGGCACGTTGGCGGACGAGATTTGGGTCGACGGTTTTGCGAAGCTCGCGAAGCGTCGTCGAAAAATCGAGAACGTTGCTTGCGATTTCGTTCACTTCAAATAAGGTTGCCGTTTCGATATCTTTCGTTTCGGTAATGTTGTTGCGTTTCATTTCTAGGTCTCCTTTCGTGTTTCGTTATCGGGTTGGCTGGGATCCATATGCCGGAGCGTCTGAGATTCCGGTCGATCTGTCGGCTGTTCCCGAGGTTCTGTTCGCCGCGCGTCAGACAATCATGCGACTCAGTTTTAGTTGTCAAAAGAAACAAGGTTCGCGGTCGAGCCGTTGCATCTATGAAACACTGTATCAGAGAAATTTAATTGTTGCAAGTGCGAAACAAAGTGTTGCATTTAAAAATATCCTGTGTTATGTTTTATCTGTGAAATAGCAGAAGCATCTGTGACACGAGAGTTTTCATGGAGGAAAAACGAAATTATGGGATTCAAAAACGAAAGTCTTATCAGCACGGTTGAGCTAGGCCGTGCCATTAAAAGACGGCGGGAAGAGTTGAAACTGAGTTTGCGGGACGTTGGTGATTTGACCGAGGTGTCGGCCTCGACGCTTTCGCGTATCGAAAACGGCACCGGCCGGCCAGATGCCGACAATATTGCGCGGCTGACGCAGTGGCTCGATATGCCGGTTGACCGGCTAATGACGAAGCATACGGCGGATCACGTAGAGCCGGTGATCTACTATCCGCACGAAGCAACAACCGACATTGTCGAGGCTCATCTTCGCGCCGACAAAAACTTGACGCCAGAGACGGCAAATGCTCTGTCTGAGCTTTTCCGTGTCGCGTATCAGCAGTTTAGCGGCTCGAGCAACAAGAAATAGCTCTTAGATTGGAGCAGTTAGCACAACACATAAACGAGAAACAAATGAACTACACAACTGAAAAGAGTGCGACTTATAAGGTAAAGGGTCTGGCGGGCATTGACACGGCGTTTGTGTTATTTTTTCTGGCGTTGGAATACGGCCGGGCCGTCACAATGTTTTCGATGGACGGGCTGCTTATGGGCGTTACGATGTCGATGGTATTGGTGCTGCCATATTTTTTGCCGTCGCAATTTGAAAAGCCTCTGTTCGCCAATTGGATGATCAGTCGCGGAAGCGTTGCGCTTTTTGGAATTGTGCTTGGCTTTATGTTTAGGCAAAGCCTCGGCGTATTGATGCCCGAGTCGTTCAGGTTCATGCCATTGACCTTTCTCATACTGGCGTCGATGGTAAGTTGCTACATTCAGTTTTATGGTTTGATGAAACTCCGCCTGGCAAAATAGGCAAAAGGCGCCGGGCAGGAGTGTTGAGAAAGATCCGCGTTTGTTTCGGGAACATTCGCGGACTTTTTTCTTTTAATTATGTAGTTTCGACAAAGACTTTGGCGGGCTCACACACAACCTCGCGGATCGCCCGAACCTGCGAGACAAGGTCGACGTATTGCGACGGCGTTAATGCCTGTGCACCATCGCAGAGAGCTTCTTCCGGGCACGGGTGAACCTCAATTATCAGGCCATCAGCACCCACGGCGACACCCGCTCTGGCAAGCGGTGCCACCATATAATTACGGCCCGTGCCGTGTGAGGGATCGACAATTACAGGCAAGTGTGTAAGACGTTGGATCGCCGGAACGATTGAAAGATCGAGCGTGTTTCGTGCATGATTTGCAAATGTGCGGATGCCACGTTCGCATAAGATCACATCGTTGTTTCCTTCGGCCATGATATATTCAGCTGCGAGAAGCAACTCGTCGAGCGTTGCCGAAAGTCCTCGCTTTAACAAAACCGGTTTACGCGTCTGGCCGACGTATTTCAGCAGCGAAAAATTCTGCATATTGCGAGCACCGATCTGTATGCAGTCGCCATATTTCTCGACCGCATCAACGCCGTGTTCGTCCATTGCCTCTGTGACGATATTCAGTCCAAACCGATCGCGAACTTCAGCGAGCATCATTAACCCTTCTTCGCCCAAACCCTGAAACGCATATGGAGAGGTCCGTGGTTTATAGGCGCCGCCGCGGAAAAATCGCGCACCACTCTTGGCCACAGTTTCGGCGGTCACAAAGACCTGATCGCGATTTTCGAGTGCACAAGGCCCGGCGATAATCGCGAGTTCATTACCGCCGATCACTGCTGTTCCAACTTTCACGACCGATTTGTCGGTCCGTAGATCCTTTGCGATCAATTTATGTGGCTGGGTGACGCGCATGGCGTCAGCAACGCCGGAGAGGTTTTCAAAGTGTGCGGGATCGATCGAACCCTTGTTTCCCGTTACCCCGATCGCGGTGCGGATTTCACCGGGCAGAAGATGAGCGACAAAGCCGAGTTTTTCGATAACGTCTAGAACTTTCGCGACATCGGCCTCGGACGCATCGGGTTTCATTACGATCAACATAAGTGATTAACGCTCTACTATTCGCAAAACTATAACTGTAATTTTCGCCGTCTTATTTTGCAAATTGCCGTCCAAATCCCACTACATTTTTTCCGGTACTTCGATTCCGAGCGTGTCGAGCGCGGAGGTAAGCGCACGCCGCGTTATATCCGCGACGACGATCAGAACTGCTCGTTTTAAGTCGTCTTTTTCAATCAATATTTTGTGATTGTGATAGAAAAGGTTGAACGCCTTGGCGAGCGTAAATGTATATTTTGCAAGGATTGCGGGCTCATTTGCCGCCGCGGCCTGTTCGATCGTTTCCTCAAGACGTGACGCTAAAACCGCCATTGACCAGATGTCGCCGCCAGTTTCATCCCCGAGTATCGCCTCGACGCCTTTAAGGTCCACTAATCGCTGATAGCAGGCTTCGAGATTATCTGATTCCGCAAGTTTGCGAAAGATCGAATTTGCTCGGACGGCCGAATACTGGCAGAAACAGCCCGTTTCGCCTTCGAATGAAAGAGCCTCGTTAAAATCGAACACAATGATCGTATTCCGCGTGAATTTGAGCAGAAAATAGCGGAGCGCACCCACGGCAAGTTGTTGGGCGATGCCGCGTTTCTCTGCGTCGCTCGAATCAGGATGCCTCGATTCGACCTCAGCCAACGCTTTAGCCTCGAGCCTGTCCATCAGATCGTCGGCTTTAACACCGAGGCCTTTACGTCCGCTCATTTCGATAAATGGCCGCCTTTTGTCATCGTCGGACAACACAAAACCGAGTTCTTCGGCTGCGGCAGGCGAGAGCGCAACCATCTCATACGACAAATGGATGCTTGCCTTTTCGCCTCTTTCCGGCGAGATCGCCGCGACGCCCTTTCGCACGATATCCTGCGGATACGATTGCCGTGAATCGATAACATTGTAGATCGTCTCACCGCCGCCAAACGCGGGAACCCGACGGTCGTTTGCCGACGGCACTGCGGCCGTGATCCATACTTCCTGACCGTTTTTGTACTCGTGGAAAAATCTGTAATTGAAATCGAGGCCGAGAATCCCCAACTTCCACATTTGATAGGCAATATCTTTGCCGGTGTACGTTACCGTCCCATTCGAGCGAACAAGTATCTTGTCGTTTTCGTGGTCGTCGGTCCCGGTATGGTCATCGAACGGCATGACCCAGCATCCGGCGTGCTTGCCTTCGGTCTCGTGTCGGATCACGCCAAGCTTTTTCATCTGCTCGAACGCACGATCCCAGAAATGCAGGTGCAGGATCTCGGATTCGCGGGGCAGCAGGTCGTAGCGAATCGAGAGCCGCTCCGTCGTGTCGAGTATGCATTCAACATTGCGCGTTGCGACAAAATCGGCCAACTCCGCGGTCTCGTTGCCGCCTTCCTCGATCAGGTGGAGAATCTCGACGCGTTTCTCCTTTAGCTCTTCGTTGCTAAGATATTCGACGCCGACCATTGCATATAGGTCCCAACAAAAATCGTCAAAACCGACGCCACGAGCCGTAAGTTCGGCATCCAGTGCTTTGATCGCCGCGAGGTTTTTGCCCTCGAGATAAATGAAACCCACGACAACGTCAGCGACCTGAACCCCGGTGTTATCGATGTAATTCTGTACCTCGACACGTTTGCCGGTAGCCTTCAAAATGCGTTGAAAGGTATCGCCAAGCACGGAATTACGGACGTGGCCGATGTGGGCAGCCTTATTTGGATTTACTGATGTGTGTTCGACGCAAACCTTTGCGGCACTGGGGGACGACGAACCTACCAAAGATGGAAGCGGCTCAGCCGCCACGTTCTCGGTCAGGAACCTTGCCCGATCGAAAAAAACATTGAGATATCCTGCGCCTGCAACCTCGACCTTTCCGACAAACGCCTTAGTTTCCAGTGCGGCTTTCAGAGTCTCAGCGATCTCACGCGGGTTTTTCTTTTCGCCCGTCGCCTGTTTGATTTTTTTTGCAAGTTCGAAAGCTACGGGGAAAGCAAGATCACCCAACTCACTTTTAGGCGGTGTTTCGGCAGCGATCAACCCGAGCTCGACGTTGAATTTGGATAAAGCGGTCGAATGGACGGCCTCGCGAAGTGCTTTCTGGATTTCAGTTATTGTCATTAGATCAACGCCAAAAGCTGTAAAATAATCGGTAATTATAGACTTTTGGTGCGCCGTTTAGCAAAACACCCAATGTTTTACGGACTTTTGATTTGCCGATAAAACGGCTAAACTCTTAGTTTTAGGATCGAGAATTGTGATGCCAAAAAAGACAAAGAATAAGATCGATCTCAAAAAGATCGCGTCAGGTGTAAGGCTGATGCTCGAAGGGATCGGCGAGGACCCTGACCGCGAAGGGCTAAAGAAAACGCCCGAACGCGTTGCGGATTTTTATGCTGAATTGACGGAAGGGATGTGGATCGACGCGAGCGAGCATATCGTGCCTTTACCGGGCGATTCGCACGACGAAATGGTGATCGTTAAGGACATTTCGATCGCTTCAGTTTGCGAACATCACCTTGCTCCATTCGTCGGCCGTTGCCATATTGCGTACATTCCAAAAGGCGGCCGCATCGTGGGTTTGTCAAAGTTGGCCCGGATCGCTGAGATCTTTTCGCGCCGATTGCAGGTCCAGGAACGCTTGACCCAGCAGATCGCCCAGACGCTCTTTGATAAGCTTGAGCCGATCGGCGTTATGGTCGTCATTGAGGCAGAACATACGTGTATGACTCTCCGGGGCGTAAAGAAACCGGGTGCGGTTACGATCACTTCGGCGGTACTTGGCGGATTCCGCAAGGACCCGCGAACCCGTGCGGAGGCGATGTCATTGATAAAGGGATAATTGGATTATGAAAAAAATAACTACTTTCATTTTGTTGCTTACATTTGTTACCACCGTTGTATTTGCACAGGATCGGACGTCGAGTTTCGACGCAAACAGGATGCGTGAGCGCGTCATACGCCTTTCCAGAGACGATTTCGAGGGCCGCGGACCCGGAACCGACGGCGGCAAGCGAGCGGCGCAGTACATCGCCGATCAGATGAAGGCAAGCGGCGTCAAACCTGCGAATAAAGGCAGCTATTTTCAGAATGTAAAGCTTGTCGGTGTTAAGGCCGATCCGAACACTCAGTTGCTTGTCGGAGACAAATCTTATAAATTCGGCGACGATTTTGTCGCCACGACCGGAGCGCAAACGGCGAGCGTTTCGGTTGACGCCGAGCTTGTCTTTGTTGGCTACGGCATCGAGTCTTCGCTTTATAAATGGAATGACTACAAAGGCCCGGCGGAAGATTACAAAGGCAAAGTGCTGATGATCCTCGTAAACGACCCGCCCGCGACCGAAGTCGAGCCGAACCTATTCGGCGGCAAAGCTCTCACCTACAACGGCCGCTGGACCTACAAATACGAGGAAGCCGCGCGTCGCGGAGCAGCGGGCGTGATACTCGTGCATACCACCGAATCTGCAGGCTATGGCTGGAACGTCGTCCGCACGTCGAATGGCAACTGGCGTTACGAGATCGCACGCGTCGCGGCGGACAAAACGCCGTTTTTGCAATACCGTGCGTGGGCGACGAGCGAAGCGTCGAGCAAGATTCTCAGCCAAGCCGGGCTCGATATTGACAGACTTCGCACGGCTGCGAAGACACGGGATTTCCAACCTGTTAAGACTGGGTTAAAGGTCAAACTCGATCTGAATAGTGAAGCAAAAACCTTTGATTCGCCGAATGTCGTCGGCATGATCGAAGGCAGTGACGCAAAGTTGAAGAATGAATTTGTCATATTTTCAGGTCATTGGGATCATCTCGGAATCGGCGAGGCTGACGCTCGCGGCGACAAGATCTACAACGGCGCGTACGACAATGCTTCGGGCATCGCGGCGATACTCGGCATCGCGGATATTTTGGCCAAAACGCCGAAAAAGCAGCGGCCAAAGCGCTCGCTCCTATTTTTCTTTCCGACGGCTGAAGAACAAGGCTTGCTCGGCGCGGAATATTACTCGCGATTTCCGCTCGTGCCGCTCGCCAAGACTGCCGGTAACGTCAATATCGACGGCGTGAATTTTTTTGGCAAAGCGAAAGATTTTGCAGCCCTCGGTGCAGAGCGATCGTCGCTCGACGCGATCGTGGGCGAAGTAGCAAAAGAGCGCAATCTTACACTCGAAGGCGATATGCGGCCTGAGCAAGGCTTCTTTTTCCGCTCCGATCATTTTCCGTTCGCAAAGGTCGGTGTTCCGGCAGTCTCGCTTCGTCATGGCGACGATTTTGTAACGCCATTGAGCGGCGAGGCACTCACTTTTTTCCGAGATTACACAGCGAAGTATTATCACCAACCGTCCGACGAGTACAAAGATTGGTGGAGCACTGACGCGATGATCCAAAACGCCGAGCTTGGCCTTGCTATTGCAATAAAGATCGCAAATTCACCGGCGATGCCGCGATACAAAGACACGGACGAGTTTTCGGCGGCAGATAACATGCGGTTCAAAAAATGATTTCGTGTAAATTTGGTGAAGTGTAGCGTGTGGATAAATTCCGGTCTACACGCTGCACTTTAGTTTTTTTGATGGACAAGACATTCTATATCACTACTCCGATCTATTATGCGAACAGCCTGCCGCATCTCGGTCATCTGTACACGACGATCGTGGCCGACGCAGTAGCTCGTTATAAGCGGCAGCGTGGTTTTGACACGTATTTTCTAACCGGCACCGACGAACACGGACTCAATATTCAACGGGCGGCCGAGAAGAACGGCAGAACTCCGAAGGAACAGGTCGACTATATTTCGGGTGAGCTGAAGCGGATGTTTCACGATTTTCGCCTTGATGGCGAAAATGGTGGTTACGACATTTTCATGCGGACGACCGAGCCGTTTCATTACGACGGGGCCCAACATTTGTGGCGTGAGATCGCCAAAAACAAAACGCCGAAAGGCAACGATACGATTTACAAGGGCCATTACGAAGGCTGGTTTTGCGCTCCGTGTGCCGAATTTAAGACCGAAGAGCAGTATTTCACGCCGGAGGGTTCCGATGTTCCCTGCTGTTTGATACATGAATATCCTCTCGATAAGGTATCGGAGGAAAGCTATTTCTTTCGGCTTTCCGATTACGACGAATTCCTGATTGACCTGATCGAAAAGGATGAAAAACTCGTGCGGCCTGAGGCTCGTCGGAATGAAGTTTTGTCGTTTGTTCGAGGCGGTTTACAGGACCTTTCGATCAGCCGACAGAAAAGCTCCGTATCTTGGGGTGTACCTGTGCCGGATGACGAAAATCATGTGATGTACGTCTGGCTCGATGCTCTTTCCAATTACATAACGGCGATTGGTTACGGCAATGCCGAAAAAGCTTCGGTCGGTTTTGAAAAATATTGGCAGAATGTGACTCATCTCGTAGGTAAAGACATATTGCGCTTTCACACCGTCTATTGGTTCTCATTTTTGAACGCCGCCGGACTGCCTCTGCCAAAAACAGTCTACGCCCACGGCCTGTGGCTCGATACGAACGGGCGGAAGATGGGAAAAATGCTCGGAAACGTCATCAATATCGATCTTTTACATGAGCACTTTCAGATCGATGCAATTCGATACTTTGCGCTGCGCGAGATGGTTTTTGGGCAGGACGGCAAATTCGGCTACGAAAATCTGATCGAGCGTGCGAACGCCGATCTTGCCAGCGGTCTCGGCAATCTCGCGAGCCGTACATTCTCGATGATCACCAAGTACCGCGACGGCCTGATCCCGAGCGGCAAGATGGCCGAGGAAAACTACATCAACGCTAAGCGTGCCGGCGTAAGCCCGGACGAGCAAGAGCTGGTTTCGGTCATCGAACACGCCCGCGATGAGTTTTTGCGGCGGTTTGATAATTTTGAGTTCAGTCTTGCACTCGAAACGGTTTGGACGGTTATCGCCCGCGTGGATAAGCTGATCTCGGACGCAAAGCCGTGGGAACTGATAAAAGACGACAGACAAGCCGAAACACTCAATGCTGTGCTGTATCGTGCTTCTGAAACCCTGCGATGGCTGTGCGTGCTGCTTTATCCGGTAATGCCGGAGGCAACAAAGAATATTTACGGCCAGATCGGCCTTAGCGATGACATCGCTTTCATCGATCCGGCAGAACTG
>DAIRVI010000045.1:0-20368 GCA_036802885.1 Pyrinomonadaceae bacterium | reverse complement strand
CGACTGGCTTCGCACTCGATCTGCGATCTGTACCCTTGAGCGTGTTCGATTACCAGTCACTGTACTTCTCCCCATTCAGAGCCTCTTCCTTTGAACTCGACCTCACGTCAAATACATTTATCTCGTCCCAGTTGTCCGAATCGACCGACTGATATGAGGAACGCAATTTCCAGTCTTTCTCACCGGTCATCGGGTCAACCGGCAGTTCCCGCAAATATACCTTGATAATTTCCTTGTCCTCGTTGATCTCAGTGGCCTGCAATGTCCCGTCTTTCAACCCGCTCCCGCCGCGGATGTCCGGAGCCCGTGCCTTAACGCGCACTCCGTCCACCAAAGTCTCCAGTGACGGAGGATAGCGATCGAGGTTTTCTGTGTCAAATATTTTGCAATCATCAATGACAACGCGGCTGCGTGGGTCCGCCGCTGCACCACCGCCACCAGGAACAGTGGGATTCGTCGAGTTGGAAAGGCCGCCAAGACATCCCCCGTATGTATCCCGCTTAAATTCGTCAATGGCACTGCGTATATCCCGGAGCGTCTCGCGTAGTTTGAGCTCTTTTTGTCGCTTGACGCCATTTTGAGCAAGCGGAATTGTACCCATGACCAAGATCGCAAGCACACCCAGCGTTGCGACCAGTTCAAGTAAACTGTACCCGCCCGCCCGACTACGCATTTCATTAGCAGCGTTTTTCACCTATATTTACTTTTGAAATTTGACGACGAAATTCTTTCCTTCGGCTGTCAAAAAATTAAGCACGTCACCCTCGAACGCGATCGACGGTTTGCCGTTTGATATTGCTTCGATCTCAATAAACGCTAATGTCCCGTTCACATCCATTTCCGTTACGTCCTTTGCGATCAGCGAGACGTACATAAGGCCGTTTTGGTTAAGGAATGGCGTAGCCGAAGTATTGGCGAGCGTGGTCCCAAATAAATCACCATATTGCACGCTGCGAATAGCAAGTTTCCTATTGTCGAACTTAATCCCAATAACTGCCGATCGGAATGCTCCGCTCCCCTGAACGAGGATCGGGATCTTTATTTTGTCACCAGCCTTCATTTCGCCAAGGCCGGTACCGATGCGAACTTCGACTGTCGGTGCGGCAGTCAGTTCGGCGACAGGCGCTTGCGGCTGAGGTTTGACCTCCGTTGTTTCGACACTTTTAACCGTATCCGCAGTCTGATTTAATTGGAGCGTTTTTACGCTATTGTCGATAGTCTTGAGATTTGGGATCGCCGCACCCATTACTCGGGCGTCTGACGAATCAGCCGACTTTTGCAAGGCTTGTGGAGTCACAGCAGCCGTCGTCGTTCTTACATAATCAGGAGCCTCGGCCGCCTGATCCGGAAGCTGAACCGCCGCCGTATTTGGTACGCGTCGGGCTGCAGCAAGGAATTCGTTCCTCTCTTCTTCTACAATCATCGCCTCAAGCGAGCTATTTGTCGGCACCGCGAGACTGCCTGTCGGCCGCTCGATCTCGTCATCCGGCAAAATGGCCGGAGCGCGGATCACGCGAGGTGTCACGGCTATGACTATATCGACCTGCCGATTGTCTTTGCCCGGAGTCGAAAACAGGCGGCCGAGAATGGGGATCAATCCCAGTAGCGGCAGCCCGGATCGTGTTGTGATCTCAGACCCCTGCGCAACACTTGCCAAAAGCAGTGTCTTGTTATTCTGGATTCGCGCGGTTCCCTTTATCGTGCGTTCAGTAAAGATCGGGTTATCAAATGTGCCGCCGGCGGCCACATCTTTCGATTCTATCTCCATAGCGACCTGGACGTCCTGATTTGGAAATACGATTGGCTTAAATTTCAACGTCAAACCGACCTGCTCATAATTAAATACGTCAGAAACTATGCCATTTCCGCCGCTTGGATTTGAGACACCCGTCTGAAAAGATGCGGAACGCACCGGAACTCGCTGGCCGATTCGCGCTGATGAATCTTCGTTATTGAACGCATGGATCTGCGTCGATGCGATCAATTTGGTATTTCCCTTACTCTGAAACGCCTGTAAATTGGCCGAAGGAAGCACTATTCCGGCGCCAAAGACACTCGGGATTATGGTTGCCGCTGTGCGTCCCAAAGTTCCAAAAAGTTCATTTCCACCGAGGCCAACAACCCCGCTGGTCGTGCCGCCCAGGTTGGTAAGCTGATCGCGGGTGCCGATCTGATTGCCCAACTGCAAGAGGTCGCTCTTATTAACCTCATAAATAGCAACATCCATCACAACCTCAGCCCGGTCTTTATCCAGCGATGAGATCAGCTTTCCGATAAGGCGTATATTTTCCTCGGTGTCACGGATCGTGACGCTGTTGGTGGCGTCGTCCGTCAATACGATCGTTTGGCTTCGACCCGGTTGAGCGGGAATAGCCGTTTGCACGACTTTAGCAACATCTTTCGGCGAGGCATTGGAAAGGTAAAAGGTACGCAGTACGAGCTGCTGGAATTTTGTGCGCTGGGCCTGAGTAGCAACGAGAATCGTCCTAGGGCCAACCTTTTGAAAGAACAAACCCTCTTGCAGGAAGATATAATCAAGGGCCCGGGCCGCCGTCACATTCTTGAGATCGATAAATGTCTTGCGTCCAGTGGTACGAAATGATTCAACGTCGAATAAAACATTAAGGTCCAAGTCCCTTGCCAATTCCTTAATGATAAATTGAAGATCGACACCAGCCGGAAATGGAATATCGCGAAGTTTTTCGAGCTTTTGCGGCATCTGAGTCGATGAAGTGCCGTTCTGGACGAAGGCGGTTGGAGTAAGCTTTAACCGGCCCGAATCGTCCTTTTTATCGCCCGAGGTGCCTTCGTTCAGATCCTTTTGCATCCTGACCATACGCTCCATCTCAGATTTTGCAAGTTCATTTGTGGGGTCAAAAGCATAAGCGCGACGAAACGCCAGATACGCGCCCTCATAATCTTTTTCTTTTGCCGCCATTGCCCCTTTCTTCATAAACATCTGCGAAGCGTTGAAAAGCGCGCGCACGAGATGGAGTCGATATTCCGGATTCTTAGGGGTTTCCGAAACCGCCAGAGCAAATGCCTCAGCGGCCTTGTCCCATTCCTGGGCGTCTTCGTGCTTGATCCCCACCTTAAAATGCTTTTTGCCATCACCAAGCGCGAACGCCGCAACTGGTGAGAGCATTGACAAAATAAGGAGAAGAGTGATGAAAAAGCTAACGTTGATTGATCTTTTCATAACGATTTTTGATGGTCTTTGGAATCGGGCAGCCAAAAAACTTAAAGCTAGAACGTCTACACGTTTGCGACGCGGTAAAGTTTCAAATTCTTGAACGAATATCTCTCGGGCAAGTAACCAGCTAATTTTCGTTTTATTGGCAGGAAAAAGCAACCCTAAAGCATAAAACCTACCAGTTTAATAAGCGCGTTGATTAGCTTCCGGATACTACGTTAACTGGCGGCGCAGATAATCGAGCGCCGCCTGGCTCGCACGCCATCGAATTAGGTATCGATCGCCGGGAAGCACAATCTTTACAGACTTGACGCCCTTTGGCCCCGCGTAGCCGATGAATACCGTTCCGACAGGCTTTTCGTCGGTTCCACCGTCGGGGCCGGCAATCCCCGTAACCGAAATAGCGTGATCCGTCGAGGCATACGATCTCATACCGGCGGCCATCGCCTCGGCGCACTCCGCGCTGACGGCGCCGTGCATCTCGATAATTTCGGGCGGCACTCTTAGCGTCCTTATCTTTGCATCGTTTGAGTATGTGATCGCGCCTTCCATAAAGTAATCGGATGAACCCGGGATCTCGGTAAACCGTGTGCCGATCAACCCGCCGGTGCAGCTCTCAGCGACCGAAACGGTCTCCCGTAAGGCTTTTAACCTTTGCCCGACAACCTCTTCCATCGTGTCGCCATTTGTCGAGAAGACTGCGTTTCCGAGCGCCGCCGCCAATTCATCCGCGAGCTTGTCGGCGGTCGCCTGAGCGTTTTCCGCTTTGTCCGAACGTGCCGCTATATGGATCTCGACTTCGCTACGATTAAATAAAATCGAAGTTTGCACATCCGCGTATCTTGTATAAATCGGCGCCGCGATCTCGTCCACAGCTGACTCGCCTTTGCCCGAAACCCTCAAAATGCGGCGTTTTACATAGACTTCGCCAGCTTTTTCTTTGAGCTTTGGAAAAACATGATCGTTGAACATCGGCTGGTTTTCCCGTGGTGGACCCGGCAACACCGCGAGCATCTTGCCGTCGAATTCGGTCAGCATCCCAACCGCCGAGCCGTGCGGGTTTGGCAGGATTTCGGATCCGTCGATCACATAAGCCTGACGTTTATTGATATCGGGCATCTCGCGTCCCCACGCCCGAAAACGCTCGCTCAAATTCTTCTCGATCTCGGCGTGATACACCAATTCCCTTCCGACCGCGCTCGCCGTCCATTGCCGCGTAATATCGTCTTCGGTCGGCCCCAATCCGCCCGTTGTGATCACGATATGCGAACGCCGCAACGCATCGCGCACAGTTTCCTCAAGCCGAGCGCCGTCGTCACCGACTATCGTCTTAAGCTTTACGTCAATACCAATATCATTGAGTTTGGCGGTAAGCCAGAGGCTGTTTGTGTCGGTTTTGTCAGGCGTAAGCAGCTCAGAGCCGATAGCGATGATCTCTGCTGAAAACATATTAAAGGGGAAAAGGTTAAAAGGGGAAAAGTGAAAAAGGAAGCAAAATTGTCTCAAGTTGTAAGCGCCTAACTTTTTCCCTTTTTCACTCTTTCACTTTTTCACTTTGATAAATCTCGACCACGGGTTTGCCCTCGGCATTAATATAGGCTCGATACATCCCTTCGGAATTGAACGAGATCGCCATGTTGCCAAATTTGTCCATCGCGATCACGCCGCCGTCGCCGCCGAGCTTCTGCACTTTTTGCATCACCATATCTGCCGCCGACTGGACCGTCATCGCACGATATTCCATTAACGCCGAAATATCACGCGCTACGCCCAGACGTATGAAATATTCGCCCCAACCGGTCGCCGAAACGCCGCACGTATTATTGTTTGCGTATGTTCCGGCCCCAATGATCGGTGCATCGCCCACGCGGCCGTATTTTTTGTTTGTCATCCCGCCTGTCGATGTCCCAGCTGCGAGATTGCCGTTGCGGTCAAGAGCGACCGCTCCGACCGTCCCAAATCGGTTGGCCGGCATGTCACGGGAAAGGGTGGTAAGCTGGCTGACTTTCTTTGCTGGTTCCGCGGGCTTTGCCTGTTTCTCTCTTTCTTCTTTCAGGACTTGCTGAAGCCCATCCCATCGTTCCTGGGTCCAGAAATACTTTTCATCCACAAGTTCTATTTTCTGTTCTTTAGCAAATTTCTCAGCGCCGTCGCCTGTCATCATCACATGCGGCGACTTTTCCATAATGGCCCGTGCGAGCGTGATCGGGTTCTTAACGCGGTGCAATCCGGCAGCGGAGCCCGCGGCAAATGTCTTTCCGTCCATGATCGACGAGTCAAGCTCGTTTCGCCCGTCGTTTGTGAACACCGCGCCCTTTCCGGCATTAAAAAGCGGTGAATCTTCAAGCATCCTGATAGCGATCTCGACCGCGTCGAGGCTCGATTTACCGTCCTTCAGCGCCTTGTATCCGGCGAGCAATGCTTCCTCAAGTTTTGCCCTGTATTCGTTCTCTTTCTCCGGCTTGAGCGACCCTTTCTTGATCACCCCGGCTCCGCCGTGGATCATAAAACCGATCGTAGGATTTTGCGGCGACTGAAGCTGCTTCATGTCGCCAAAGCCACCCTTCTGCGCAAGCGTCGCAAGCGGAACTGCCGCGAAGCAGAATAATAATATTAAGCTCAGGTATTTTCTTATGTTATTCATCGTAATATATTCACTGCATTGATTTTAGATAATCCCTAACCAATTTCATATCGTCCCAGACCTCACGTTTCTTATGGGGGTCACGAAGCAGATAAGCGGGATGAAATGTCGGCATTACTTTCACGCCCAAATAATCGTGAAAATGACCACGAAGCTTGCCGATCGGCACTTTTGTTTCGAGCAAATTCTGCGCGGCCGTTGCCCCTAAAACAACTATCACTTTCGGACCGACAGTCGCGATCTCGCGCAATAGGAACGGCTTGCACGTCGCCGATTCAATTGGCTCCGGAGCACGATTGCCGGGCGGTCGGCAACGATTAATGTTCCCAATAAAAACGTCCTCACGTCGAAGTCCTATCCCCTCAATAATCTTCGTAAGCAGTTGGCCCGCACGGCCTACAAACGGTTCGCCCTGCTCGTCCTCGTCGGCGCCCGGCGCCTCACCGACAAACATCAGATCGGCGTTGAAATTGCCGACGCTGTTCACGACTTTGCTCCGCCCGAGAGCATGCAGCGGGCATCGCGTACAGTCCGGACCGATCTCTGCTCGTATCTGTTCGATCGTCTCCACCGGTTCGAGCAAAGTTGGTTTGATGTCAATAAGATGCGTTTCTGAGAGTTCGGGCAATCGCGGGGTTTCAGCTTCTCTGTCAACCGGCTGCGAAGTGCGGGCCGCACGATTTGATAATGATGGCAACGAAGAGAGTCGTGAACCTGTCAGACGCGGCTCTAACGGCTTTACAACCTCGGGCATTAGATTCGAAACAATTTCTTTTGCAGGATTTCCAGGAACCGGATCAACAGCTCGCAGCTCAACGCGTCCAATATTCTCCTTTAGCTTTACATCGAAAGACTCAACGCCAAGCTCCTGCAAATAAAGCACTTGCTCACGCACATCGAGGATCAGATCTTGTAATTTGTCGGACATTTACTTTTTTCGGAGGTTAACTATCTCGTCCAGTATACGATCTGCCATTTCCCTTTTTGACATCAACGGCAGTTCAACCTCGCCGCTCTTTGTGATGATAGTTGCAATATTCGTATCGGTGTTAAATCCGGCACCGGCCTTGGTAATATCGTTGGCGACAACCATATCGAGGCCTTTCTTTTCCATTTTCGAACGAGCGTATCCAACGACATCATTTGTTTCAGCGGCAAATCCGACGACAAGCATCCCGTCGTGTCGATTCTTAGAAACCTCCGCCAAAATATCTTGCGTTTTCTTGAGTTCCAGGATCATAAAATCGCGGCCGTCCTTTTTGATCTTGGCTCCGGAGGCATTAGCCGGGGCGTAATCGGCGACGGCCGCGGCACCGACAAAAACGGTCGCCTTCGGCAATTCCTTCGTCACCGCATCATACATTTCAGCGGCAGACATGGCGCGAATAACACCGACATTCGCGGGCGGTTCGGCCGTGGTCGCACCGGCAACGACCGTGACCTTAGCGCCTCGTGCCGCCGCTACCTCGGCAACGGCAAAGCCCATCTTCCCAGATGAATGGTTGGATATAAATCTAACCGGATCGATCGGCTCGCGCGTACCGCCGACTGTGATCAGAAACCGCTCGCCTTCGAGGTCTTTTTTGCGTTCGGCAACCGCCGCCTTTTTTCCTCCGCGACTCGGCGTCTCTGCGGTTAACAGCTTCAATGCTTGCGCAACGATATTTTCAACATCCTCGAGCTTACCGGTGCCGACCGTCTTGCACGCAAGTTCGCCTGCAACCGGCTCGACGAAATGCACGCCGTCGGCTTTTAGCTGGGCGACGTTTCGCTGGGTCGCAGGCTGTTCCCACATCGTCGTGTTCATCGCCGGAGCGACCATGACCTTTGCGGTGGTTGCGAGATACGTCGATGACAAAAAATCATCCGCTACGCCATTGGCAAACTTGCCAAGTATATTCGCCGTCGCCGGCACGATCAGCAGCAGGTCGATGTTTTGCGAAAAATTGATATGAGCGATCGGGTCAGGATTCGCCGGGTCGTAATCGTCAACAATGACGTGCTTGTCGGTCAAGGCACGAAACGTCAGCGGCTGCACAAACTCCGTCGCATGCCGCGTCATCGCAACGCTGACTTCACAGCCGGCTTTTTGAAGCAGCCGCAAAACCTCGACGGCTTTATACGCTGCGATCCCGCCCGTCACCCCTAAACCGATGCGATATTTCGTCATAGACATAAAGATTTTACATCAAATACTGCGCATTACTATGTTAGAATCGCAGGAAAGAAATGAAAATCGATCAAGCGAAACATAGCATTTTACTTTTTTCATTACTTCTCGTTGTGACTTTACCGATTGCTGCGCAGAAACTTTCAAATCATGGCATGGAACTTACTGGAAGTGTTCAGAAAATTCAGATCGAGTGCTTTGATTCAAAGCCCGCTCTTAAAGTTCACCTTTATATGCAGTTTAGAAACGGAGGCAATGATTCGTTGATTTTGATTCGACCATCTTTTTTGTTCAATACAAAAATCAATTTTTTAGCCAACGAATTAGGAGATTCTAGAGAAACATTTGTGTCGGCTAGCAATCTTCAATACAAGCCATATCGGGAAAAGCCTTTTGGCAAAGCATCTAGAGATGATTACGATCCAGTAGGTCCATTCGTTTACCGGCTCGATGTCTCAGAGCCGCCAGTTCCAAGTACAGTAGTTATCGATTCGGGTGGTTACTATGAGTTTTTGGATACTATTTGGTTAAAAAATGGATTCCGCATTGATCCAAAATCTGAAGGCAAACAAAAAACCTGTGACAGCAAAGGAACGCCTATTTTAGAGCATCAGTTCTTTAAGGTGGGCTATCACTTATCTGTGAAAAAGTATGATTGGGGCGACGACCACTTCAAAAAGTTACAAAATCGATGGAAGCGATTCGGTCACCTTCTACTAGACAGTAATGGCGATGTTTCGTATCAGTCTGAGCAAATCCTCTTTAACAACGGAAAATAACGACCTCCGTGACAGACCAGATTATCCTATCCACGCATTCAGCCTACAAAGGCAGGATTTTTGACGTTCGCGTCGACACGATCTGCGATGGCAACGTCTTGTACGATCGCGAGATCGTCGTTCATCGCGGCAGTGCTTTGATCGTGCCGGTTTTTGGCGACGGGACGCTTCAGCTTGTGCGGCAGTATCGTCATGCGGCGGGCAAATATTTGCTCGATGTGCCAGCCAGTAACTCAACCTCTTCGCGTGCCCATGGCGAGTATCCGTTCGCCGGATCGGCGACATCAACCACAAACTGCTCCCAATCGACCCATTTCACATCGTTGACCTCAGCCGGATTTGGCCGCGGCTGTTCGCTGATAGATCCAACCAAAACAGGACAGATCTCATTTTCGACCACGCCGTCTTTTTCGGCACGGTAGCGGAAATCGGGGAGGATAATTTGGAGCTTGACATCGGTGATTCCGAGTTCGTATTTGAGGCGGCGGGCGGCTGCTTGTTCGGTCGATTCAAATAGCATGACGTGGCCGCAGCACGAGTTTGACCAAACGCCGGGCCAGGTTTTTTTGGTCAGGGCACGCTGCTGGAGTAGCAGCTCGCCCTTGTCGTTGAACAAGAAGACGGAGAAAGCTCGATGGCGTTTCGTTTCGCCGTCGTGAGCTGGCAGTTTGCGAGCTGTACCGATCGCGTTGTTGTCTTCGTCGACATAAACGATCATGTCATCGAAGGCATAATGGCATTTGGCGTAAAACACTGCGAGAAGGGCAATTACAACGATCCCGATCCCGAGCGGCCAATACATCCCCGCGAAAAACGCGATAAGCGTCCAAAACGAAACAATAAAAAACGTGCTTGAGATCACTTGAGCCGGGGCGGGCAGCAAAGGTTTTTTGATCCATACAAAGATCTCAAGCACGATGCCAGCAATGGCCCCTGAAAACAACCAGCCGAGAAAATTCGAAACCGGCACGCCATAAAAAGCTCCACCACCCTCGTACCGCCAAAACCCGATCTTCACCGCTCCGGGATCGAGCACGAGATCAAAGAACACGAGAAAGACCGCAACCAGCACGATCCTAACGACCCACAGCCTACCACCTACTGCCAACCGTTCTGCGATAGAATACGCCCCCAAAACCAAAGGCGTCCAAGCCAAAAAGACAGTCCAAGGCGTGTACCCAAACAGCCTGTAACCGAGCAGCTCCGAATACCCAAAATGTCCGTACGGAAAGCCTGTAACGATCGCCGAAGTCTCTATCGCCAAAGCCAAAACGCCCAATATGACGAATAACAACACAGCGTCGCTAATCCCAAGCCACATCTTCACCGCCCAAAACGCCGGAATGGCAAACAGAATTACGTTTATCCCGGAAAACCAATGTGCTTCTGCGGGAATGATCACGTTAGCCATGAAAAACGCACCGATGGCGAGAAAAGCGATAAGTCCTGCGATTGTCGCCAACTGCTTGTAGCTAAACACTTTGCTTGCGATATACTTCACTTATGCTCGATCTCCGATTCTTGCTAAAGGTCAGTCGGCCGCGATTCTGGTTTTACGTCTTTGGGCCATATCTCATTGGTCTCGTCGCCGGCGCCGCGTCGCGAAATGACCTTTTGAATTGGCGGGTTGCACTATTCGCAATTTACTTTTTGTTTCCCGCTAATCTGTTGATCTACGGCATCAACGATATTTTCGACTACGACACCGACAAGCTCAATGCCAAAAAGACCGGATATGAAATTCTTGTCGCTACCGATCGTCATAAGCATCTTGCGGTTTGGATAGCGATCTTAAATCTGCCTTTTCTGATCGCTGCAATAATATGGGCGCCAATAACCTTGGTTTCCCTCGCAGGATTTATATTTTTTTCGGTCTTTTACTCGGCGCCGCCGATTCGAGCCAAGGCCAGGCCTTTTGTCGATGCTGCTTTCAACATTCTTTACATCTTTCCCGGCGCGTTCGCCTATCAGGTGCTTTCCGGCTCGTTCCCGCCGATCGCCCTTATGATAGCCGCTGGATGCTGGACCGCCGCGATGCATGCGTATTCCGCGATCCCGGATATCGAAGCCGACCGCGAGGCGAGGCTGAGCACGATCGCCACATTTTGCGGCCCGTACGGAACGTTAACGATATGCGGCCTGCTCTACGCCGCCGCCGCAGTACTTTCGTTCCAATATGTCGGCCCGGCAAGTATCTCGCTCGGGCTGGCTTACATTATTCTAATGGCCGCGTCCGTAAGGTCATATAAAACAGGACGTCTTTTCAAACTATACCGGGCGTTTCCTCTAATAAACACTCTCGCCGGGTTTATCCTCTTCTGGAACATTGCCCTCGAAAAACTGTTTTGAGTTCCCCGTTAGGAGTCCCGCCTTTGGGCGGCCCAACGCCCCGAAGAGGCCGGCTAAAGCCGGGACTCTAAGCTGGTCATCGGCTCCGCCGACGTTATCCCATGCACGCGTTTATAGGCGAGCTCGGCGCTGATAAGGCAGATTTGCGTGCCGATCCCTGGATTTGTTCCGGCTCCGACATAAAACAAATTCCCGACCTTTTTCGACTTGTTCTTTGGCCGGAATATCGCCGTCTGTCGTAAAGTATGCGCCAGACCCAACGCCGAGCCTTTGAACGCGTTGTAATCCGCGGCAAAATTCTCGACCGTGTAAATGCGTTTGTATTCAATCTTTTCGCGAAGGTTCGGAAGATTCATTTCGGCTTCCATCAGAGCCAGAACGCGGTCGGCGTAAATTTCTTTTTGCTCGTCGGTGATCTTAAGATCCGACGCTATCGGCACGAGGACAAACAGATTTTCCTTGCCGACGGGAGCGACGGACGGATCGGTCACGCTCGGGGAACAGACATATAACGAAGGCTCGTCCGGAAGGCACGGATCTTTATATATGTCGTCGAAATTCTTCCGCCAATCTTCCGAAAACAGCAGATTGTGATGTATCAGCGAAGGCAGTTTCTCGCTAACGCCGAGATACATAATAAACGCCGATGGCGCCATCGTGCGTTTTTGCCAATATTTTTCCTTGTGCGTCTGCTGCTGAATATCGAGCAGCTGTGTCTCGGTGAACCACATATCCGCGTTCGAGATGACGAGATCGGCGCCGATCACTTCGCCATCCTCGAGCCTGACGCCGACGGCCTTTCCGTCCTTGACGATAATCTTTTCAACCGGCGAATTTACATGCAGAACCGCTCCGTTTTTCTCCGCGATATTCGAAAGCGCCTTGATCAGCTCATAAAACCCGCCCTGCGGGTAAAACACGCCTTGGTTGAAATCCATATGCGACATCAGGTTGTACAGTGCCGGTGCCTCGTATGGCGAGGTTCCGAGGAAGACCATCGTGTATTCCATCACCTGCTGAAGCTTTTTCGAGGTAAAGAATTTTGAGACAAACTTGTGCATCGTCGAGAAGACCGAGAGCTTCTGCCCCTCGGTCATCACACGTTTGTTGAAAAAATCGAAGATCGTGTCGTAATTTTTAAACATGAAGTGCTGGGTCGCCACTTCATACTGATACTCCGACTGTTTGAGGTAGGCACGCAAATTGTCGCCCGCTCCCGGTTCGATCGCGTCGAACGTCGCGGTGTCGATGTCTATGTTCGAATTTACATCCAGCGGATGGCCGTTGTTTCTAAAGAAGATGCGGTACGAAGGCGAGAGCTTTTTCAGATCAAGATGATCCTCGACCTTTTCACCCACCAGATTAAAGTAATGCTCGAAAATATCGGGTGCGAGATACCATGACGGCCCCATGTCGAATTTGAATCCGTCGTGTTCGAAGATATTCGCCCGTCCGCCGAGGTTTGCGTTCTTTTCGACAACGGTCACGTTGTAGCCTTTTTTTGCGAAAAGACCAGCGGCCCCGAGGCCACCGATGCCCGCGCCGATGATGACGACTTTTTTATTCATAGATGCCTGCAAGAGCCTTCATAGACAGCCAGAGCTTTTGACGAAAATTTGTGCGGACACGGCGAAGATACACATTGTAATTTGCCCGCTCGATTTCAGCTAGTATCGCTCTGTAGAGAACGTACGAAACACGAACGGCAAGTCGTCCTCGCCATGCGAGCATCGGGATGCCGGGCAGCGCGGCTCGGTAAATCTCGCGATTGCGCTCGATCTGAAACTTCATAAAGTCGATAAACCGCTCGTCGTAAAGGTGTCGCGAAATGTCGTCGCTCGTCAGACCGAATTGCCGCAACTCGTTCTGCGGCATATAGACACGGCCGAGTCCCTCGCTGTCCTCGCGAATATCCCGTAAAAAATTAGTTACCTGAAATGCATATCCGAGTTTTATCGCGTATTCGAATGCCGCATCCGACGAATATCCGACGATCCGCGTCACCATCAAACCGATCACGCCCGCTGAGCCGTACATATACCCTTCGAGCTCAGCGTAATCGGCATACGAGAATTTTTCCTCATCCATGAACATCGACTTAAGGAACGCCTCGCCTTCTTCGACCGGAATTTCGTATTTGCGAAACGTATGCACTATGGCGTTCATTACGTTGTCGTCGCTGTGTCCGGCCTTCATGGCTGCAAGCCATCGGGCACGCCATTCATTCAGTTCTGCAAGCGACTCGGCCTTTCCCTTCTTATTGTGATCATCCACGATCTCATCTGGAATACGAGCAAAAGCGTAGATCGCGTAGATGCCGTTACGGGTTTCCTTTGGAAAGAATTGGGTCGCAAAGAAAAAGCTCGTGCCGTATTTGCGCGTGATCTCCTTACATTTTTGTAGACCTAGAGCCAGAAATCTGGCATTATGTTGAGAACTGTCCATTAACATTTATAGAATTATCGTAAGTACGCTCCTGGTTAAAGAGAGCGGAAAGTACTTTAGCCAAAGATAGTCACTTCGCCGGTTTGATTTGATCGGATTCAAAAGTTTTCGATATTCCGAATCCAAAAAGGCCGTTCGCACGAAAGTCTATCAGTAATAAAGTTATTAAAGAATCGGTGAGCGGACATTATCGGACATCATGATAGCGACAAAAACAAGAACTAAGGCAGGTCTCTGGCATTTTGTCGAAAGACACAAACCAGCGATCGAGAAATCTCTCGAAAACAATTTGCCGCTGGCACCGTCGTCGATCGAAACCCCGTTTAACGAAGCCGTCCGTTACCTGATCTTCCCGGGTGGTAAGCGTCTGAGACCGGTCTTGACCATTCTGGGCGCCGAACTTTTTGGGGGTAAGGCGGAAGATGTGATGCACGCGGCGGCCGCGGTTGAATACATACATACGAGTTCCTTGATCTTTGACGATCTGCCTTGTATGGACAATTCGCCGCATCGTCGCGGCCAATTATCATTGCACGAAAAATTTGGTGAGGGACTCTCAACTCTCGTCGCAATAGGATTTCTAAATCACTCATACAGGCTCGTAACCGTCGACGGCCGCGGGAACTCAAAGCGGGCCGTTGATGCCGTTCTCGAGATTGTCGATTGCGTGGGGCCGGCCGGAATGGTCGGTGGCCAGTCTGTCGACCTTATGATTTTTAGCAAGGCCGAATGCCGCACTTGCTCAATCCGCGGCTCCCGCGACCTGCAAAACCTCAAAACCTCGGCGTTGATTCGACTGTCGCTCAGGTTGGGAGCGATCCTCGCGGGTGCAAATGACGAGGAACTTGACCACCTGTCGAGTTTCGCCGATTGCCTCGGTCACGCATATCAAATCAGCGACGATATTATTGACATCGAGCAAGATTCTTCGACAAATGGATCTGAATTTCGTACAAATGGAATAGGCAGTCTGCCTTCTCTTAGAGTTGATTTAGCATCCGCCGCCGAAAGATCAAGAGCGATGTTGTTAGGACATTTTGTCCCCTGTGAAGCGCGCGACTGTCTTTTGGACTTGGTCGATTACGTCGCTACCCGAACAGCCTGATGGCAGCAACTTTATCATCCGAAACAATTTACAAGGGCCGCGTTTTCGATGTCCGTATCGACGAAATTCGCGAAGGCGATGTCGAATACAAACGCGAGATCGTCGTCCACAAAGGCAGCGCCGTGATCGTACCGGTTTTTGCTGACAATACGGTCGCTCTCGTCAGACAATACCGTCACGCGGCGGGTAAATATCTGCTTGAGGTTCCGGCTGGTTCGCTGGACGAAGGTGAAGATCCCGAAACCGGTGCCATCCGAGAGCTCGAAGAAGAGATCGGCGTGACGGCAGCCAAACTCGAAAAAATCGCGGAGTTTTACGTCTCGCCCGGCTTCTTGACCGAGAAGATGTTCGTTTACCTCGCGACCGGGCTGACGGAGACTGCTCAAAATCTCGAATCCGATGAGCTCATCGAGATCGAACGCCTCACTTTTCCTCAGGCCTTCGAACTGATTCGAACTGGCGGCATCGAGGACGCCAAGACGATCGTCGGGCTGACCTTTGCCGGCTCCAATCTTGGAATACCTTTCCCGATGAATTAACTTATTTCTTTCAATGGGAGCTTGGCGGCGTCGTGGGTCGCTCGATTCGCACACGAAGACGCCGGGAATGCCACGGAAAACCGCCATTTGGACTTGACCTAAATGTTGCTTTTCGATATTCTGTCAGTTCGCTTACTAGCGGATTTTTCTATCAGTGTGTGTGTATATGAGTACTTATTTTCCTAGCGGAAAGGGTTTAGCAGAAAATCGCAAATGGCTCGTCGTTGACGCCAAGGGCAAAACGGTCGGACGGCTTGCTACTGAGGTTGCGCGTATTTTGTCGGGCAAGAATAATCCGGCGTGGACGCCGTTTATGGATATGGGTGACCATTGTGTCGTGATCAATGCCCGTCATGCGGTGTTTACGGGTGCAAAAGACGCCCAGAAGATCTACTATCGCCACACGCTTTATCCGGGCGGCCTGCGCGAAACGACGGTCAAAGAGATGTTCGATAAGAAACCCGAAAAGGTGATCGAACTTGCAGTTCGCGGCATGTTGCCGAAGACAAAGCTCGGCAAAGCTATGGCAAAAAAATTAAAGGTCTACGCGGATGCGGAGCACAGGCACATCGCGCAGAAACCGGAAGCAAGAGAATTGTAAAAAGATATGGCAGATATTCAGTATTACGGCACAGGCCGCAGAAAGACTTCGACAGCACGTGTTTACCTTCGTCCCGGTAACGGAAAAATAACGGTAAACAAACGCGAATTTAATGCGTATTTCCCCAACGAGGCATTGCAGATGATCATCCGTCAGCCGCTGCGTTTGACGGAAACGGCAGAAAAATTCGACATTTTGGTAAATGTTGATGGCGGCGGTCAGTCGGGACAAGCCGGAGCTGTGCGTCACGGTATTACGCGTGCGTTGATGGAATTCAATTCGGACCTTCGTCCGGCTCTGAAAAAGGCAGGTCTCGTGACACGCGATCCGCGGCAGAAAGAGCGAAAGAAATATGGGCAGAAGGGTGCCCGTGCGAGATTCCAATTCTCAAAACGTTAGAAAACCGATTTTTGGCATCCGGTTGCGGGTTTTGTTAAATCCGGGACTCAAATTCTAAAAATCTAATCCATTGGCGGGACACATTGGTTCGCACGAATCGTTTCGCCGAGTATATAAACCAATAGGTCGGGAGATATAAAGTTTTGGCTACAGTAACGATGAAAGAACTCCTCGAAGCAGGAGTTCATTTTGGTCACCAGGTTCGCCGTTGGAACCCGAAGATGAAAGAGTACATCTTTGGGGAACGCAACGGCATTTATATTATTGATCTGCAAAAAACGCAGAAACTTTTTCGGGACGCCCTAAATTACGTGACGGAATCGCTCACCGAGCGTCCGAATCAAAAGGTGCTGTTTGTTGGCACCAAGCGTCAGGCTCAGGAAGCAATTAAGGAAGAGGCCGAACGATGTGGACAATACTACGTCAATAACCGTTGGTTAGGCGGACTTTTGACCAACTATCAGACGGTTCAAAAATCAATCCAGAAACTTAAAGATATCGAAACGATGCGTGAGGACGGCCGGTTCGAGATGCTCACCAAAAAGGAACGCCTTAAACTCGACCGCGAGCACGAAGGTTTGATGAAAAACCTTGCCGGCATCAAGAATATGGGCGGAATGCCGGATATGATGTTTGTGATCGATGTCAGAAAAGAGGACATCGCGATCAAAGAGGCAAACAGGCTCGACATCCCGATCGTTGCAGTGGTAGACACTAATTGCTCTCCCGAGGGCATCGATCACGTAATTCCGGGCAATGACGACGCTCTGCGAGCGATCAAACTTTTTGCTTCACGAATCGCCGACGCCATTATTGAAGGAAAGCAGGTCGGAACCGAGGGCAGCACAGCCGAGGTCGAAACCGAGGAAGTTGAAGGCGAAACGACCGGAGAACCAATCGTAGAATCGCGAATTGCAATACCTAAGGAATTTCTGACCGAGGATGACGTGGCCGAGATCGAGGCCGTCGATGAGCCCGAGGAAATCGAAGACGACGAAGCGGTAGAGGCCGGCGAAGCGGAAGCTGCCAAGACGGACGAAACCGAAACGGCGGCGACAACTGAAGAGACTGTTGCTGACTCTGCGGCCGAAGAAATCGCAACAGAGACGACCGATTCTGAAATCGAAAAAACGGAAGAAAGCAGCGAAGCAATAGCAAGCTAGGTCAATTTTTCATTCTTGAAAGCGTAGCTCTTTTCCGTATCCTCGGCAACGGGCTACGTTTTTTTACAGACAGTTATTAATAAGTATTTTTTGGAGTAAGTTATGGCAGAAGTTACAGCAAGTGCAGTGAAATCCCTACGGGAAAAGTCAGGCGCCGGGATGCTCGATTGTAAGAAAGCTCTCGAAGAAACCAATGGTGATGAGAACGCGGCGATGGACGTTCTTCGAAAAAATGGTATGGCCCAAGCCGGCAAGAAAGCGGGGCGGGTTACGGCCGAAGGCGCCGTCGGGTCTTACATCCATATGGGCGGCAAGGTCGGCGTTTTGGTGGAGATCAACTGCGAGAGCGATTTTGTGTCACGTGGCGAAGAGTTTCAACAGCTCGTAAAGGACATTGCGATGCATATAGCCGCAACCGATCCGCGTTATGCGACTCGCAACGATGTTCCGGCCGCGGATCTCGACAAAGAGCGTCAATTTCTTTTGGAACAGCTCAAAAATGATCCGAAAAACGCCGGCAAGCCCGATGATGTTTTGACCAAGATCATCGAGGGCCGGCTCAACAAGTTTTACGAGGATAATGTGCTGGTCGATCAGCCGTTCGTCAAGGATCCGTCGAAAACCATCGGCGAACTCGTCGCGGAAAAGATCGGTTCGATCAAAGAGAACATCTCGGTCCGCCGCTTTGCCCGATTTAAGATGGGCGAAGGCATCGAGAAAAAGGCGGACGATTTTGCTGCCGAAGTCGCGTCGATGGTCGGATAGTCGTTAGGGACTTTCAGAAGCACATATTAGTTCTGCAACCCCGTTACTCTGCAATCTATGGCAAAGCCCGCATTCAAACGTATACTGCTCAAGCTCTCGGGCGAAGTTCTGATGGGCTCCCAGAATTACGGAATTGACACAAAGGTGGCGGTCGCGGTGGCGAAGGAGCTAAAGACAGTTCACGACCTCGGTATCGAGATCGCGATAGTTGTGGGCGGCGGGAACATTTTTCGCGGCGTATCCGAATCGGCAGGTAATATGGATCGCGCGGCCGCCGATTATATCGGGATGCTCGCAACCGTAATGAACGCTGTTGTGTTGCAGGACGCCCTCGAGCACCTTGGCGTATACACTCGTGTAATGTCGGCGATCGATATACCCCAATTGGCTGAGCCGTTTATCCGCAGGCGGGCGGTAAGGCATCTCGAAAAGCAGCGAGTTGTGATATTTGCTGCAGGGACCGGAAATCCTTATTTTACGACCGACTCGGCTGCAGCTCTGCGGGCGCTTGAGATCGAGGCAGAAGTCATCGTAAAAGGAACAAAGGTCGACGGCATCTACTCAGCCGATCCGATGATTGATGCTTCGGCAACTAAATTTGATACGATCACGTTTCAGGAAGTTCTTGAAAAGCAGCTAAAGGTAATGGACGCTTCGGCCATTTCGCTGTGTATGGACAATAACCTCCCGATCATGGTCTTTAACATGCAAAAATCTGAAAATATCATTAAGGCGGTGTGCGGCGACCTCTCGATCGGCACGCTGGTCACGAATTAGTTATGAGCTCACAAGACGTAATTAAAGAAACCGGCCCGAAGATGGATCTGGTGGTTGAGGATTTTAAGCGTAAGCTTACAAACGTCCGAACAGGGCGGGCCACGGTGGGTTTGCTCGACACGGTTTCGGTCGATTATTACGGCACGCCGACACCGCTGAATCAGATGGCATCGGTCGCAGTGCCCGAACCACAGCTGTTGACCATCCAGCCGTGGGACATTTCGCAACTCGCGGCGGTCGAAAAGGCAATCATTTCGGCAAATCTCGGCCTCAATCCGTCAAACGACGGTAAGGTGATCAGATTACCGGTGCCAGCCCTCAACGAAGAGCGTCGTAAACAACTTGCAAAACAGGTTTACGAGATCGCCGAGGAACATCGGATCGCGGTTCGCAATGTCCGGCATCATTCGAACGATCTCATAAAGAAAATGTTCAAAGACAAGACGATATCAGAGGACGAGGAACGCAGCGGTCTCGATGACGTGCAAAAACTCACCAATACCTATATCGCCAAAATAGATGAACTTGCGAAGAATAAGGAAACCGAGATCATGAGCGTTTAGCTGTTTTGAGATCGATCCGCTTTTCTGTGAGACCCTTTTGCCCGATGTCAGGTGAAAGGGTTTTTTGTTGCATACAATTCGCTTTCTATCGTTCTCGATTTGGAGTATATTTATTGCAATTCAGCTTGTCCTGTAAACCACTATGAGTATTTTTGTACGCCTTGCGACTTCCCTGTTTTTGATCTTGGCATTCCTGTCGAACGCGCTGCCCTGCGGCCCCGGCTATACCACGCCTCTGTTCGACACGACATCAGCACCCGAGAATCCGTACACAGACTACGCTGCGGGCAGGCTGGGAATAATCAAGCCGACATTTCGACGCTCCGTTCTATATGCCGCGTTTCGACACATTGCCGGGAACGGCTTGAATGCGGCCGAACAGCAGGCGATGATCGAGGTTTGGAAGGCGGAGATCGATAACAAGGACTTTCGCGACGACAGTGTCGACGAGGCGGTCAAGGCGTGGGTCGATAAGCGAAAAGAAGTTGTCGGCAAAGACGAAAAAACACCGGATATTTACGCCGAGCGTTCATATGGCGGATATGAATTTTTCCCGAACTGCACGAAGAACGCTTTTGAGACCGCCGCGGTAACATTGTCAGATCGGGCAACCGCCCACGGACCCAGCGACCCAAATGTCGGCAATTGGATAAAGGCACAGGATCAGGTGTTTGAGAACTGCGCAAGCGGAAAGAAGACGCCTGACGACGCTCCGCCCGGGGCTCCGGAATGGCTGCAAAAGGATCGAGCGTATCAGTTAGCCGCAGCGGCCTTCTATTCGCTCGATTACAACGACGCAAAGCGGCGGTTTGCGGAGATCGCGCAGGACAGCGAATCGCCCTGGGCCGAAACGGCTGATTATCTTGTCGCCCGGAC
>DAIRVI010000044.1:0-20984 GCA_036802885.1 Pyrinomonadaceae bacterium | reverse complement strand
AGGTCGCGTTTCTGCCAAGACACGGACGCGGGCATAGATTGACGCCCAGCGAACTCCCCTACCGGGCAAATATCTACGCGATGAAGTTGCTAGGTGTCGAGTATATCCTTTCGGTGTCAGCGGTTGGCAGTTTGCAGGAAAAGTACTCTCCAACGGATTTTGTTATTCCCGACCAGTTCTTTGACCGCACCCGTGCCCGCGCTCATGAATCTACATTTTTTGGCGAAGGCATCGTTGGCCACATTACGTTTGCTCACCCGGTATGCAACGAGCTCGGCGACATTCTCGAAGCTTCGTGTCGCGAAGTCGGTGTCAAAACCCACCGCGGCGGAACGTACATATGTATGGAAGGTCCCGCGTTCTCGACCAAGGCCGAATCGAACGTCTATCGCCAGTGGGGAATGGACGTCATCGGAATGACGAACCTGCAGGAAGCAAAGCTCGCCCGTGAAGCCGAGATCGCCTACGCAACGCTCGCCATCGTCACCGATTACGATTGCTGGTACGAGGGCCACGACGACGTGACAGTCGATATGGTCATCGAATATCTAAATAAGAACGTCCGCAACGCTCAGCTTGTGTTAAAAGACGCGGTCAAACGTGTCGCAGCTAAAGAGACGTCGAATCAATACGCTAACGCGACAAAGAATGCCATCTTCACCGCCCCGTCAGACTGGCCCGAAGCAACCGCGAAAAAGCTTGACGCGATAATTGGAAAGTACGGTTCGAAATAGTATTGGCAAAGATCAATTTGGAGTATAATGCCGGATTAAGGGAGTGATGTCATGAAGAATTTTTGGCTAATAGTACTAACATTTTCTATTTTTTCGATCGCGGCTTTTGGTCAGGCAGACCCGACAATGCCGCAGTTAAAGAAGAAGACTATCGACGAAATAAAGAAGCAGATAGATTCGTCCTCACAGAAAAAGAATCTTACCGCCCGTTTCGATGAGAAGGCTAATAGGTCTTTAATTGCTACAACGCGATTTATCTTGGGAAGGCAGGATATGGTGCAAGACAGCGGCGGCGAAACCGCTTCTTTTCGCACATCCGTACCGTCGTGGGAGGTCATGGTAAATACGGCATTTGAAACCCCCGATCTGACCAGTACCCTCAATGAATTTGCGTGGCGGTTCAATATCTACAACCCGCGGTTTCCGATGGATGCTGAGTTTAAGATAAAAGTCGATGACGAAGAAATGACCTTCAAACCAGTAAAAAGTGGCCGTGTCACGGTCAATCTTGCCGTAAGTGACGGTGTTTTCCAGCAAGACAAAACGAGCAACACTATCGGGCGAAATACTGGAAATGTGTCTGATACCAGCAAACCCGTCTATATTATTTATGTGCTTACACGGTCAGATATAGATAGGATACTCCGCGGCAACAAGGTTAAGTTATCCCTTAACAAACAATACGAAGGAAATCTCCAAAAGGACATTAAGGCCTCGGTCGATCTCATGTTGAACGTAACGACCGTCCCCTAATGACCGATGTCGATAATGCCTTGAACGGCAAACTATTTGTCGCCAGTGTACATCTGTTATTACTTATGAGAGAAAGGTATCTGGCTTTCGTCTTCACTCTGCTCGCGGCGTTTTTGTTTGTCTCGACCACCGCGGCCCAGAGAAATGTCACGCCGGCGGTTGATCCTGTTCTCGAAGCCGACGCCAAGCATAACCTCGATGTCGCAGCCCAGTACTTTAAGTTAAAGAAGGCATATAAGGCCGTTCTCATGCGCTTCGAGGAAACTTACGCCGCCTATCCGGAATTTTCAAAGATTGATGAATTTTTATATTACGCCGGAATGAGCAGTCTTTACATGTCGCAAAATAAGGGAAAACAAAAGCCTTCCGACAATAAAATGAACCGGTATGACCCGACAAAGCTCAGGGAAGACGCCGTCGCATACCTATCGATCATTGTTGATAAATACCCCGAGAGCAAGTTCCGCAGCGATGCGGAAAGGACGTTGATAATATTAAAGAAATGAGGAGCTCTAGAGCACGTTTCTACATTCTCGAATTTCAAATTTCAATTCTCAATCATCGATGAACCTAAACCAGGTCACGATCTACAGCAAACTACCTGTCGAGACAGTGGAGTTTTTTGAAATGCTCGGATTGCGGCGCATCGTCGATTCCCTGCCGCGGTACGCTCGGCTAGAGTGTCCCAACGGCGAAGCGACCTTGTCGGTGCACGAATCGGAGAAGCACGATGCGTCCGGCATCACGCTCTATTTCGAATGCGAAGTCGATGCCGAGTTCGAACGCCTCAGAGCCCTCGGCGTCGAATTTACGCGGGACCCCGTCGATCAGGCCTGGCTCTGGCGCGAAGCCTACACCTCCGACCCGAACGGCAACAAAATCTGCCTCTTCCACGCCGGCGACAATCGCCTAAACCCTCCATGGCGGATCGATGTAGAAGCTTGCACCTAAGGCCGCCAAGCTTTGGCTTCTCGGCTAGCGGCGAAGCTGTGCTTTTCCGCTCGGTTAGAAGAATATCCGGGGGAATCGCAAAAACCCTCTTTCGCGTGTAAAATAAAAGTTTTCGTAATTCTATTTTCGGAGATTCTTTATTACATGTCTTTAACAGTAGTTGGTTCGGTTGCGTTTGATGCGTTGGAAACGCCGTTTGGTAAACGCGATAAGATTCTTGGCGGAGCGGCAACGCATTTTGGTCTGTCGGCGAGCTTTTTTACAAAGGTCAACGCTGTCGGCGTCGTCGGCAGCGATTTTACGGATGACGAATGGGCGGTATTTAAGCGCCACGCGATCAATACCGACGATATCGAGATAGTGTCCGACGGCAAGACCTTTTTCTGGAGCGGCCGGTACGATTACGATATGAATACGGCGCATACGCTCGATACGCAGCTCAATGTTTTCGAGACCTTCAACCCGAAGCTCTCCGACAATTCAAAAAGCGCAAAGCTCCTGTTTCTAGCAAACATTCTGCCGATGCTGCAAAAGCAAGTGCGTGAGCAATGCCCCGACGCCGAATTTGTGGCGATGGACACGATGAATTTCTGGATTTCGTCGATGAAAGATGCCGTGATCGACACTATTAAAGTTTGCGACTGCATTATTATCAACGACGCCGAAGCCCGTCAGTTGACCGACGAACCCAACATCCATAAGGCTGCGAGACAGATAATGGACTACGGATTGCGAGCGCTCGTTATCAAACGCGGCGAGTACGGAGCGACATTATTTACCAAAAACGGTTATTTTGCGACGCCTGCTTATCCGCTCGAAAGTGTCTTCGACCCCACCGGTGCGGGCGATACATTCGCAGGCGGATTTATGGGCTATCTGGCGAGCCACAGTGAGATCACCGACGACATTCTGCGGCGGGCAATGATATACGGCTCGGTGATGGCGTCATTTAACGTCGAAAAATTTGGTACGGAACGTGTTGACGCCCTCGATTATCCCGAGATCAATCAGCGTTTTCGTGACTTTAAGCGGATGACCCATTTCGACGATATTCCATTTGAGCGCGCTTCGACGGCGGCCTAGACGACTCTCTTTACCGATGGACAAGAAAAGCGAAAATCCGTTGGCCCGGTTCGATAACCGAAAGTATAACTATCCGCTGATAATTGCGGTCGTTTTGCTTTTTGCAGTTCTTATTGCGGGTGTCATTGTCTCGGCCCGCCTGCAAGACTGGACCGGAACAATTTTGTTTCTCCTTTCAGTCGCAGTCTTTGTGATCGTAATGTTGGTCGATATAGCAAATAGTCGCCGGCTCTCCGCGATCGATGATCGCAAGTTTATCCGCTGGGACGCAGCAATGCCCGAGATACAGCGGCAGAATGTCAACATCGAGGTCCGCGAGCTCGCTAAGCTGCTCCACGTTGGCGACGACCATCTGGCCGATCTTTTGTCGGCATATATCGTCGCCGAGGATCTTGCTCTGCGGCAGATACAACAGGAAGAGAACTTGCCGTTAATGCGTCACGTCAGCATCGGGAAAACGCCGTTTGACGGAATATTGGTGGATCAGGATCTGATCACCTGCATCGAGGTCTCATTTCTTGTGGTTCCGGATGTGCGGCAGGAAAAGATCGAGTCGATGCTCAAGAAGATCACGCTTGCCAAAAAGAACCTGGCGGAAATGAAGAGCCGCTTGCGATTGCGGCTTATGCTCGTGCTTGTCACGCAACTGACGGCGGACGAAGAGGAACGACTTCGCGGAATGCTGATAACACGGCGGTTTTCCGACACGCCGGTCGATATAGACATTCGGCTGCTCGATTTTGAGATACTTCAAAAAATTTACGTCTCCGACTAGGATAGGGTCTATTCAGCAACAGATCTTAAATCGGATTGAGAATTTAGTTATGTTGGAAAATAAAATTGGAATGATATTCGGTGTTGCAAACAAGCGTTCGATCGCGTGGGCGTGTGCGCTGGCCTGTGCCGAGCACGGAGCTAAAATGGCCTTTACATATCAGGGCGAGAGGCTAAAGGAAAATGTCGGGGAATTGGCGGGCACGTTGAACGACTCGCTTGTCGTCCAGTGCGATGTCTCGAATCAGGCGGAGGTGGATGCGGCCTTTAATGCGGTCGGTAAAAAATATGGCCGGCTGGATTTTGTGATTCACTCGATCGCGTTTGCGCCGAAAGAAGCTCTCGAGGGCGACTTTGTAGCGACCACCCGCGAGGCATTTCGCACGGCACTTGAGATCAGCGCATTTTCGCTAACCCAAATCGCTCTTGCCGCGTCACCTTTGATGGCTGATGGCGGCAGCATCGTCACGATGAGCTATTACGGAGCCGAAAAGGTCGTGATGAATTACAACGTGATGGGCGTCGCCAAGGCGGCGCTCGAAGCATCGACACGATATCTAGCGGCCGATCTGGGTAAGAACAATATCCGTGTCAATGCGATCAGCGCCGGACCACTCAATACGCTCTCGGCACGCGGCGTCAAAAATATGGGCTCGCTGCTGAGCTATGTCGGCGAACGCTCGCCGCTCAAACGCAACGTCCAGGCAAGCGAGGTCGGCAACACCGCACTTTTCCTCGTCAGCGATCTTGCATCGGGCATTACAGGTGAGACGATTCACGTAGATTGCGGATACAACATTATGGGTATTTGAGATGCAGAGTGCTGGGAGATTGCAGAGTTCTGCAACTCTGGAACTTTGTAACTCTGTAACTTCTATGGCGATTACAAAAGCAAACAAACCTAAATCAAAATCCATTGTCAAAAAGAGGGTTGTGGTCCCGAAAACCGTCGCTGAGGCTAAAAAGCGTCAGGAGGAGCCGGGTTACTGGCATCTCACGGACGACGAAGTCCTGCTGCGATCGCCGGAACCCGAGGATGAATATAAAACGTCGGACTCGTGGCGCGTTTTTCGCATTATGGGCGAATTTGTCAACGGATTTGACCATTTGGGGACGATCACCCGCGGCGTTTCGATATTCGGCTCGGCTCGGACGCACGAGAGCGAACCGACCTACATAGCTGCGAGAGAAACGGCGAGACTGCTTGGTTTGGCCGGCTTTGAGATCATCACTGGCGGCGGCCCGGGCATAATGGAAGCCTCAAATCGCGGTGCCCACGATGCCGGAGCCACCTCGGTCGGATGCAATATCGAACTGCCCTTCGAGCAGCTTCCAAATCCTTACCTTACCAAATCGCTATCGTTCAAATACTTCTTTGTCCGCAAGACGATGTTCATCAAATACAGCAACGCGTACGTCATTTTCCCGGGCGGCTTCGGGACGATGGACGAACTTTTTGAGGCCCTGACACTCATCCAGACGCGTAAGATACGCAATTTCCCTGTTGTGCTTTTCGGTTCACAATATTGGCGCGGGATGTTGTCCTGGCTGACCTCGACAATGCTAAACGAAAAGATGATCAACGCCGAGGACCTCGGACTAATACATCTTACCGACTCGCCAAAAGACGCCGTCGATTTTATCGTCAAGATATGCAATGCAGGGATTGATAACGGAAAGTAAAAGTCAAAATGTGAAAGAGTGAAAAGGTTAAAGAGCGGGTCCCCAAAATCGGCCATGACTTCTTCACACTTTCACTTTTTCACTTTTTCACATTTTCTTTCATCCACGCAAGATAAGGTCCCGACACCTTTTCGGCGTCGATCGCAACGATCTCCGGTACTGTGTAGCTGTGATTGGCGGTGATAAATGCACTGAGTTCATCGAATTTCTCAGGCAGGGTTTTTATCAGCAGCAGATGCTCAGGCTCCTTTTGCAACTTCCCTTCCCAAATATAAACCGAAGTCATCCGCGGCAAGGTCTGTACGCAGGCCGCAAGTTTTGCGTTGACGATCCTCTCTGCAAGCGCTTCGGCTTCAACGATATTTGGTGTCGTTGTTAGTACAATCAGCATTAGGTGTTTTTGACCCAGACTAACACGGATAAATCACAGATAATCAAAACGCCACGATCAAAACATTTGGTGGTTCAGGGACTATCTAAGGCTAATCTTTACTATTTCTTCGCCATCAACTCTGCGTATTGTCCGGTTTCGACCCATTCGAGGATCTCGGCGACGCGCCAGATCGGGAATGGGTGTGAGAGGCCTGAGTTCATAACGTCCGCCCAGAATCGGTCGAGGCGGCTCTCGTCATAATTCTTCTTGAAATCGCGGCCTTGTTCGAGAAAAAGCTCGTAATCGATCTTCGACGCAAATGTGCCACCGGCAAGTTTCATCATTGTCCGGCCTATTACGTGCGGATCTTGGGTGACTAGCAAAGCGGCACGGTCGCACGAGAGTTCGGCACGGCGCGCCCACGCGAGCAGAGCGCTGGCGATGCCCATCGAGACGATAAGTTTGATGATCTCAGAGCCTGGAATCAGCCTTGCGACCGAGACGTTGATCAGTGCTTCCATAAGGCGGGCGGCGGTGAGGTAGAGGACGTGTTCGGCGTGTATATGGCCAACCTCGTGGGCAATGACGGCCAAAGTTTCCTCGTCGTTCAGGCGTTCGATCAGTGCAGAGTGGAGCACGATGATGGGTTTTTCGACGCCGCCCGTGAATGCGTTAACCTGCGGATTTTGCTGGACGAACATATCCGGCACATCGACGCCGAGCGTCTCGCAGGCGACCTGCAGTTTGGTGTAAAGGTCTGGACATTGCTTTGGTGTAACCTTAACGGCGCTTGCCATAAACGAGACGCGTATCGCGGATTCGCCCGTCCAGGCCAGTAGCTTTTTGAGAGCAGAATCGACGCCCGGAATCGCTTTAAGCGCTGCGAGGGCTTTGGCGTCGGCCGGATGGACATATTCATTCTTATCCAGCGTGGCAAACTTCTTGTGCGGCCCGTTCGAAAGCGGTAATTTACATTTGCCGCAATTAGCGTCGTTGTTTTTGTAATCCGCCTTTACCGCGTTTTTCTGCCCGCAAAAGCGGCAGCGGACTGATAGGCTTTTTTCGATGGAGTCTGACGGCTTGGGCGATTCGCCCTTTTTTCTTGGCATAGGTAGAGTCTAGTGTAAACGGGTGTGATTTTCCAACAACTTAGAGAACGAAAAGCGTTCGGTAAAGTTTCACGCTCTCTTGCAGAAGCCCGTATGAAGTAAGGGCGTCGTCTCTCCGCCATAAACGCCCCTACTTCGTGCGGGCTTCTGTACATGAGAGGCGAACGACGGTCTCGACGTGATGTGTCTGCGGGAAAAGGTCGAGGGCCGTAAGTTTATCTATCGCGTATCCGGAATCTACAAGTAGGCGAAGATCGCGTGCCAGTATCGACGGTTCGCACGAGACGTACGAGATATGCGCGGGCTTCAACGCGGCGATCGCAGGAATTGTTCCTTTTTCAGTTCCTGCCCTCGGCGGGTCGATGAGAATGAGGTCGATCCTTTTCGTCTTGTTGTCAGCTAGAAACTTGCTGACGCTTTTACCGACGATTTTAATGTTTTCGGCATTCGAATTTGCAACATTTTTCTTCGCGAAACGGACAGCGGCCGGATGTTCCTCAACCGCGACGACCTTGCCAAAACGACGCGCCATCGGGATTGCGAATAAGCCAACCCCGCAATATAGATCGAAAGACAGGTCGCCTCTCGCGTCGCCAACCGCAGCCTCGATCAACTCAGGTATAAGGAACTTGTTGGCCTGAAAAAAAACCTCCGCCGAAAATGCATAAGTGTCCCCGTTTACAGAAAAAGAAAGTTCGGCCGTAGGCTCGCTCCCCTCCCGCGAAAACATCGACACTCGACCTTCCTCCCCGGTAGCCGCTTCCATTTTGGCGCCGTTTTCCGGAATCGTGTTCCAGTCAATACTCTCACGGACGTATTCGAGGGTTGATTGCAGGCCGGGCGTCAAAACTGGACACGCGTTTATGTCGATCACCTCGTGTGAATTGCGGGCGTAATAGCCGACGGCTTTAGCGTCACGGTCGATCTGCCAGCGGGCGCGCGAGCGATAGCCAAACTCCTGTGGGCTCGGAATTACGGGGATATCGGCCTCATATGTGATCTTGCCGATTCGCTGAAGGCAATCGCGGACGAGGCCCGCCTTGGCCTCGAGTTGCGCGGCATAACTCATTTGCTGAAAATTACACCCGCCGCACGTACCAAAATGCTCGCAAGGCGGCGCGATGCGTTTCGGCCCGGGCTGCTTTACGTTAACGATCTCGGCGAACGCCATGCGTTTTTTGATCTCACGGATCGAGACGCGCAATTCATCGCCCGGTGTCGAGAGCGGCACTAAAACCGTGAGGTTCTCGGCAAACGCCAGCCCAAACCCGCGCGGCACGATCTTTTCGATCCGCACGTCGATAACGTCGCCCGTTGTGTAATGTGTGTTCAAAAGACGTTGCAGGCCCTAAAATACCCATTCGGCCTTCCTCTTAATTGATTACGAATATCTATCTTATTTACCACAGATCGGCGGCAAAACAAACTTGGCTCAAAAAATGCAGTAGCCCGCACCTAAGTGAGGGCTCCTGTGGCGAGCGAGAGCCTTTTGCTAACGCACGGCCCTCTGTATTCATAAATAGAACAGTCCGAGACGTGGAATTCCCGCTTCCTCACGAAGACGTTTTAAGAGCATCAGATCGAACGTATTTTTGTACGCATCGGCGTCCATATCAGCCTTGTAACCGCGAAGCTGTCCCGCTATCTCTTTCTCCAGAGTTTTTAAATGCGGCGCATCCCAATTAGACAGAAGTGCCCGATCGAGAAGCTTTTCGATATCGCCGAGCGTCCCATCGATGGTCTCGAAATCGCCGGTCATATTTGCAGATAATTCGTCGAGTCGATCGACGGCCCGGGCAAGATCTTCCTTTAAGGCGGTCGTGGTATTAGCATTTAACACCGTAATGGCGTTTGCGACGTGAGCCGCGACCGCTTCGGTCGAGAATGCCGCCGTGTCTTCACCGGTCTCACCGGATTTACCCGTCTGCGACGTCATCCATTCTTTGTATTGGGCTTCGATCTCCTCGCGACAATAAAACAGGCTCTTGATCGTCCGCGTTCCGGCGGGCTGTTTGTCAAAAACGTCAAACACCGATTCTATCGATCTGATAACGATGTGGAGCGGAATTCCGCGATCCTGCCACGCCTCGATCAGCGCCCAATCGAGCGGGCTCAGAAACAAATTCTTGCCGCGACGGCGAACAAACGTCTCCTCGATCTCCGTAAAGTAGTTGTAGTAATTCAACGCCGTTTTCTCCGTTATTGAGATGCTAGATTAGCCAGTTCGATTAGTCAAAACACAGCTTTTCGCGGTCTCGAAATTTCGATTATGTTAATCTATTCCCGCAATGACCGAGCGACGAGAAAAATTTGAAACAACATCGGGCATCGAGCTTCCCAACGATTACAACCCTGAAAACACAAGGCCGGTCGATTACGCAACTGATCTCGGCGAACCGGGAAAGTTCCCGTATACACGCGGCACGCGAAAGAATCTTTACCGCGGAAGATTCTGGACAATGCGGCAATATGCAGGGTTTGCGACCGCTGAGGAATCAAACGAACGCTACAAATATCTGCTCTCGCAGGGCACGACGGGATTGAGCGTGGCATTTGACCTGCCGACGCAGATCGGGCTCGATTCGGACGATCCACTGGCCGCCGGCGAGGTCGGAAAGGTCGGCGTCGCCATCGACAGCCTTGACGATATGTTGACTCTTCTCGATGGCATTCCGCTCGACACTGTCTCGACGTCGATGACGATAAACTCAACTGCGTCAACGCTTTTGTGCCTTTATTTGGCGGTCGCACGCAAGCAGAATGTAGCGTTTGACAAGGTCAACGGCACGATCCAAAACGATATTCTAAAGGAATACATCGCTCGCGGCACTTACATCTATCCGCCGAATCCAAGTTTACGCCTAATTACCGACACATTCGCATTTTGCGCCGCCGAGGTTCCGAATTGGAACACGATCTCGATCTCGGGCTATCACATACGGGAGGCCGGCTCGACAGCGGCTCAGGAGATCGCGTTTACGCTCGCAGATGGCATTTGTTATGTCGATGCAGCCCTTAGCGTCGGGCTTAGGGTCGATGATTTCGCCCCGCGAATCTCGTTTTTCTTTAATTCTCACAACAATTTGCTCGAAGAGATCGCCAAATTCCGCGCCGCCCGCCGTCTGTGGGCACGGATAATGAAGGATCGCTTCGGAGCGAAAGATCCGAAATCGCTGATGCTGCGGTTTCATACTCAAACAGCGGGATCGACACTCACGGCCCAACAGCCTGAGGTTAATGTCGTACGCACGACGATTCAGGCGCTAGCGGCAGTGCTCGGCGGCACCCAGAGCCTGCACACAAATTCGATGGATGAGGCTCTCGGTCTGCCGACCGAAAATGCGGCACGCATCGCACTTCGGACACAGCAGGTTATTGCACACGAATCCGGTGTCGCCGACACGGTTGATCCGCTCGCGGGCAGCTATGCGATCGAGGAATTAACCACGCAACTTGAGCGAATAGCCGTGGATTATATAGAAAAGATCGACGCAATAGGCGGAATGCTGCGTGCGATCGAGACTGGATATGTCCAAAATGAGATTCAGGACGCGGCCTATGATTACCAGCGCGCGGTCGAGACTGGCGACGCCGTCGTGGTCGGCATGAACAGCTTTCAGGCTGAAAGAGAAGAACCGATACCGATATCGCGGATCGACGAAAAACTGGAACGCGAACAGATCGCACGAACCCAATCCGTACGTGAAAAACGAGATAATGTTGGGGCGGAAAGCGCTCTCAGAGACATCGAGGAAGCTGCCCGAGGAACCGAAAACCTACTGCCGCGCATTCTCACTGCGGTCGAAGCAAATGTGACAGTCGGCGAGATAAGCGGAGCCTTACGCAAAATATGGGGCGAATACCGCGAGTCCATAACGATTTAGGCCGATTCTAAGCGGCCAGTCCGGCCAAAAACTTACTGACAAACCGTGGGCGCTGTGGTATTCTCTTTGAGAGCTTTCCCGTGCTCGCTCAAGTCTTCAAACTAAATAAATTGAATCTACGCTCGTTGTTTTACGCGTGAAGACCACCCCGAATCTATGGAAAAGTTAACCGAATATCTGCAATCGCTTTTATCCTCGTGCAGCGACGAGTTGCGTCTTGAGCCGGACAAAAACCCCTATCTCGTTGCGGCGGACCGGACAACCGACGTGGCCAACATACCGATGGCAGGCACTCAGATCAGCACAATGGTTTTTCCGCTGATCCCGCCCGAGGCTAAATCGGCCCTCCCTAACAGCCCCGAGATCGAATTTGTCCACCCGCATAGTCTTGGTAATTTTAATTTTCACGTACAAAAATCGCCCGCGGGCTTTATCGTAACGATTCGCCCTCTGATGGATGACACAGGCGAGTCCGCCGCGATTCCTAAACCGCAGCTTGAGGTTGCGGCTGATAATCCGGTTGAATTTGCGCCTGCCAATGTCGAACCGGAAGACTTTCTGGCCCCGAGAGACGAACCGGCGCCTGAGTTTTCGTATGTCCCGGATGAACCGTCCTCGTCATATGATCTAAAAACAAACGAATCTGCTGAAGCGACGAGTTTGCCTGATCCGCTTATGGACGAGAACGTCTCCGCTCCGGCATATGAATCGAGCAAAAGCAGTACGGAAATCGAGGTGATATCGCCCTATGACCCCGAATACCAGACAGTCTTCTCAGACACGGCGACATACGAGCCACCAGGACGCCGGGATGATTTTGAGTTGGAAGCTTTTGCTCCACCGGCGCTAGAGACGGTGACACCAACCGACACATTTGTTTCACAACCGGAAATATTTGCCCCACCCGCGGAATCGGTTTATTCACCAACGCCCGAGGCCGCTTTTGTACCGTCTCAGGCAGATGCCGCGAGTGCATCCAAGATGGATGTTTTGTTTAATAAAATGTCTGAGCTTGGCGCCTCGGACCTGCATCTCTCCGTCAGCATGCCGCCAATGATACGTAAAGACGGCAAGATGGATCGGTTGCAAGCCGGTGACGAAGCTCTTACCGCCGATAAAATGCGTGAGCTGCTCACGTCGATAATGCCGGCCCGTAATCAGGAAGAGTTTGCCGCCCGAAGCGATACCGATTTTGCTTACGAGATACCGGGCCTCGCGCGGTTTCGCTGCAATATTTTTATGGACCGCAAGGGGATGGGAGGAGTTTTCCGCATCATCCCGTCGAAGATCCTGACGGCGGAGCAACTCGGCCTGTCATCCGCAATACTTGGGCTTTGCGACTTGTCGAAAGGGCTTGTCGTTGTCACCGGCCCGACCGGTTCGGGTAAGTCAACGACGCTGTGCGCGATGGTCAATCATATTAATGCACGGCGCGAGGACCATATAATCACTATCGAGGACCCGATCGAGTTTGTCCACGATAACCAGAAATGCCTCGTCAATCAGCGTGAAGTACATAATCACACGGATTCGTTTAAGGACGCGCTTCGAGCCGCACTCCGTGAGGACCCGGACATTGTGCTCGTCGGCGAAATGCGTGATCTCGAAACGATCTCGATCGCTATCGAGACCGCCGAAACCGGTCATCTCGTCTTCGGAACTCTGCATACGACGACTGCTCCGTCGACCGTTGACCGCATAATCGATCAATTCCCTGCCGATCGGCAGCAACAGATACGCGTAATGCTTAGCGAATCGTTAAAGGGTGTTATCGCTCAAACATTACTGCCGAAAAAAGGCGGCGGGCGCGTTGCTGCACTCGAAGTATTGATCGTCACGCCGGCCATCAGCAATCTCATCCGCGAAGGAAAGACTTTCCAGATCCCGTCGGCCATGCAGACCGGCCGGAACCACGGAATGGTGATGCTAAACGATGCGCTGTTTGAGCACGTTCAGAACGGTACCGTCGAACCTATGGACGCCTATATCAAGGCGGTGGATAAGACCGGGTTTGAGACAATGCTGACCCGGGCAGGAATTAGCCTGTAAAAAATAGTTACTTGATTAAGTTTTGGCGGCCGGGGCTCAAATTCCGCCGCCTTTTCTATTTTGGCGTTGTGTGGTAAAAATTCTCACATGACCGCAGATGAATTTCGCGAGATAGCATTGAGTTTTCCTGAGACCGAAGAGCGTTCGCATATGAACCATCCGGATTTCCGCGTCGGCGGCAAGATCTTCGCGACGCTCGGCCCCGATTTGGATTGGGGAATGGCAAAGCTTACCCCGACTCAGCAACAGGAATTCCTTCGCTCCGAGCCCACATCATTTAAGCCCGCCGCAGGTAAATGGGGTGAGGGCGGTGCAACGATCATCACCCTCGCCGCAGCGGACGAAGACGCGGTCCGCCGTGCATTAGACTCGGCGTGGCGAAACACAGCTCCTACCCAATTGGATTAAAACACCGACACTTCGGGTAACAAACACGCGGCATACCATCCGGCCTTGATTCCCAATAACGCGTATTCCTCTATCGGTTCTTGCATTAATGTTGTCGAAAATGACGGTAAAACGCCCCGGTGTTCTTTATAAGTGCGACAACACACAGACTCCGCATCCGGCGTGTGTTTAGCTTATAGATATCGATAGCCGTTGATCGAATAAGGGGAAAATAACAATGCTTTGGACAATAATACTAATTCTCTTGGTACTTTGGGCTTTGGGGTTCGGCTTCGCAGGTGCCGCCACAGGCAATCTGATCCACATTCTGCTGGTAGTGGCGGTCGTCGTTCTGGTCCTTCAATTGGTCAGGGGACGTCGTAACTAAACAACTTCGAACCATTTCTCGCTTAAGAATCCGTACTGTATTCCAGCGAACAGAGCGCGGAGCCTATACGGCCTATCCTACATAAGGATTCCAGGTTTTTCGCAATAATACCGATTCGCCGCCAGGCCTGGAACTCGCGGCGATTTTCAATTCGTGGGTGCAGAACCCATTCGTAAACAAAGGGGAATTAAAATGATAGAAAATAATAAAAACGACAAAAACTTCACAAGCGGGCTTACATACCTCTTGATCGGCGGTGGCATCGGTGCAGTTCTTGCACTTCTTTTTGCTCCTAAACCGGGCAATGAATTACGCGGCGAGATCGCTGATGTCTCCCGCCGGGGGTACGAAGCGACACTTGAAAAAGCACTAGATTTAAGGGACAAATCTTCGGACGTTATCCACACCGTGAAAGACAAGGCCGAAGCTGCGTATGATTTCGCGTCAGGCAAACTCGCTTCCGGCAAGGAAGCCGTTACGGACGCAGCAACCTCGCTGACAGCAGCGGTCACTGACGGGATCGAACGGTTGACGGGTGAACCTGATGCCGCAGCGAAACAGGCGGGAAATGGCCGGAAGCCGTCGAACATCGTTTAGCCTCACCCGATCCGGGAGGGTGCGCACTAATATCCCAATTTTGAGGTCCAAGGAGGACGATTATTATGAAAGACATTTTGAAACACATTACATTTTTTACCATGATCGCTATTGCGGTCGCATTCAGCACAGTGGCGCAGGCGCAGACACGAGCCTATCGGGCGTCCGACCGCGACGTGCAAACGCTTTTGAACAGGATCGAGAACAGAACGGACGATTTCAAAGACGAAATTGATCGTAGCCTCGACAAAAGCACCATCGACGGAACACGTCAAGAGGATTCGATTAACCAGATCGTCTCTAACTTTGAGAACGCAACCGACAGACTCAAGGACAATTTCTCGTCCAATCGTTCGTCGGCAGCCGACGTTCAGGAAGTTCTGAACAGAGCGATGTTTCTCAACAGCTTTATGCGGAACAACCGAATGTCGCAGAACTCGCAAAACCTTTGGAGCCAGATCCGCACTGACCTTAATACACTCGCGGGTTATTATCGGGTTACTTCTGTGTGGAACGATACGGCCCCAGTACCTGTCTATCCGGGCGGATACTCGGTTAATGACTCGCAGATGCGTAGTCTTTTGGATCGGATCAAGCAGCGCCAAAATTCCTTTCGGCAGAGCTTTAATCGCTGGAATAACAGGTATTACAGGAATAACCAAACCGGATCGTACAACGATATTTCACAATCGATGACAGATTTCGACACGGCGTTGGATAATCTTCGAGTCAACTACAACAGCCGCAATCGAAACAACGATAATGTCATCGCGGTCTTGCGACCGGCATCGTCGATCAACAGTTACATACTGGCGAACCGAACGAGCAGCGACGTTACGACTAAATGGAATTTGGTTCGCAACGATTTGAGCACCCTCGCGAGCTATTACCGAATGAGCTGGGATTGGAACAACAACACATTCCCCGGCGATCAGTACGGCAGCTTTGACTCGCGTCTCACGGGTACATACCGCCTGAACACGACCCAGAGTGATAACGTAAGCGACGCCGTTGATCGCGCTATCGATCATGCGAACTACGATGCCAGCCAACACGACCGCCTGCATCGGAATCTCGAACGACGTCTTACATCGCCTGAGACACTGACGCTTGAAAAACGGGGCCAGCAGTTGACTATGTCCTCGGCAAACGCTCAATCGGTGACACTCGTTGCTGACGGCCGGGCCCAAACCGAAACGTCACCAAACGGGCGGACGGTAACGACCAGCGTTACCGCGACAAATCGCGACCTGACTATCAATTACGAAGGCGACCGAATGAATGACTTTTACGTTCAATTCACACCAGTGAATAATGGCCAGCTAAAGGTTTCGCGTCGCGTTTATCTCGAAAATCAGAACACAACCGTGACTGTCTCGAGCGTCTATGACAAAACGAGCCCGACACCACAGTGGAACACGGCTGTTTATCCGACGCCCACGAATCCATCTCCTACGAACGGGTTCTTGATACCGAATAACACGATTCTTGTCGCGACACTCGATTCGCCGCTTTCAACCAAAACTGCGCGTAACGGCAATCGCTTTTCGATGACCGTTACGGCTCCGTCGCAATACTCCGGTGCAGTTATCGAAGGCACCGTGACGGGTGAGGGCTCAGGCGTCGTGGCCGGACGAGCCAACATGTCCCTTAGTTTCGATACGATCCGGATGCCGGACGGTAGAACCTACACTTTCGCCGGCATCGTTGACCAGGTACGACAACCTAATGGCGATGTCGTAAGCGTTAATAACGAAGGATCGATCCGGGACGGCAGCCAGACCAACAAAACTGTAACCCGTGCGGGTATCGGTGCGGTCCTCGGAGCGATAATCGGTGCCATTGCCGGCGGCGGACAAGGTGCGGCGATCGGTGCCGGTGTCGGCGCAGGTGCGGGTGCGGGAACAGTGATCCTTCAGGGTCGCGACAACCTAGAGCTTGCTCAGGGATCACAATTTTCGATAACGGCGACTGCTCCGTCGAATGTAAGTTCGAGGTAAGCGCCATTGGTTTTCCCATTTTGGGACTGATCTAGTCAGATGTGGCCGGTTGCGTTAATGCAGCCGGCCGTTTTTTTGTCTTCATTATTTCGAAACTGTAACGTTATTGACGGTAAGGGTTGCTCCGATAGAGCGCTGGAATTCGGAGATCGCTTTATTGAGATCGGTCCGTGCCTGGAGCTCGCGGCCGCGTGCCGCACTCAAGTCGGTTTGGCGCTGGAGCACAAGGTAGAATGTCGTCGTCCCAGCGCGAAACTGTCTCTCTTCGCTCGCGTACAGCTCCTCCGCCGCCGCGCGGGCGTCAGTTGCTGACGCAAGCCTTGATTCGGCGGAGCGAAGTGCCTGTAAGGCGTTTCTCACCTCGGCCTCGATTAACTGTTCTGTCTGAGCACGCGTATTCGCGATTCGATCGGCCTCGACGAGTGAGCGGCCGAGATTTGCCTTGGCGATGCGGTTGCCCCATGGCAATGAGATAGTCACGCCTAGGTGATACGAGGGATAATCAATCGCGCTCAAATTGCCCAACGATGTAAAATACCCTCCGACAAGATTCGGCGGCACTCGGCTCAAACCGGTCACCGGGCTTATCGCGGCCGGCGTTTCCGTTCCGGCAAGGCCTTGGGTCGTATAGGTGCCGACGAGATCGATCTGTGGCTTTGTCTGATTTCGGTAAAAACCTTGATCGATCTTGTTTATTTCGGCTGTGGTTTCCAACTGAGCGATCTCGGGTCGGTTCTTAAGCGCCTCAGTCACCGCAACCTCGAGTCCGATTCGCGGAACGTCGAGGCCGATGGGTGTGACCGGCGTCAACGGACGCCTCCATTCGGACGCGGTGCGCTCCGGCAAAACTAGGGTTTTTAGAGAATTTTCGGCGCGAGAAACGCTTTCTTGCGAGAGAAAAACCGACTGTTCAAACGTCGAGATCTGTGCGTTCGCGGCAACCAGTTCGATAGGGGCAAGCACACCTTTTCGAACCAGCCGTTTGTTGCTTTCGAGCTGTTCTTTTGCCTGTTTCAAGGCATCAGTTTGGATCTGTAAGTTTCGCAGTGCGAACGCCAGATCCCAATACGCTTGCTCTACTCCGGACACAACGGCAATGGCCTGAAGCCGCAATTGGCTGTCCGAAATATTGACATTCTTTTTGGCGATCTCTATGTTGCGACGGTTGTTGTCAATCCGGCGGTTTCGCCAAAGCGGCTGAGAATACGTAAAGATCATCGACGACGGAAACTGCGGGTTGAGAAATGAATTTGTATTGCTCGTCGTTGTCCGGGATGAATTAAAGAGCGCCGAGTATGTTGCTCCCTGATATGGAGAAAAGCCGTTAACGCCCGCCGACCCGAAGTAACGCGTCTGTGTGACGGCACCGTTGACCGCACCGCCAATTGCAGAAGCAGTCGGCGTCGTAAGACTTTCATAATAGTTTTCGGCTGTAAGCAGTGGGTCATAAACGCCGCGCGCTCCTTTTAAACTCAGATCGGTGATGCGAGAATCGTTTCGCGAGGCATCGATATCGTTGTTGTTTTTGAGCGCCATCTCGATCGCTTGATCAAGCGTCAGCGGAAGTTGGTTATCCATGTCGACGCCGACGCGCTCGGCATTTGGAGCCGGCCGTAAGGGCACCTCAAAGTTGGGCTGGATGGGCGGCTGTTCGGTAGGTTGCAGCGGCGGCGTTGCCTGAGGAACTTGGGCAAATCCGACCGTCAAAAACAAAAACACCGAAATCACGCCCGGCGCCAGCCGGGTCGGAATCATAGCTATCGATCTAAGACATTCTAACAACATCAAATCGTATTCAACCCGCACCGTCCCTCGTAGGCTCGTCCCTTTCGGCTTCAGGCTTTCGCTTAAAAACAGAGAAGATACCAGCGGCGCCATTTGAGATCGAGCGCCAAATGGTTGTCTCCTTTGCATCGTCGAACAACGAGTAGAACACCGGCACCGCCAAAAGAGTTAACAGCAAACACATCGACTGGCCGCCGACCACAAGTACGCCGATGGAGCGATTTGTGGATGCTCCGGCCCCTGTTCCTGCCACAAGCGGGAGCATTCCGGCGACCAACGCGATCGTCGTCATCAAGATCGGCCGCAGGCGGTCGCGGTTAGCCTGAATGATCGCATCGTAGCGGTTAAGACCGCGCGAGCGCAACGTATTCGTATGGTCGATCTGCAAAATTGCGTTCTTTTTTACAATTCCGAAAAGCAGCAAAATACCCAGTGCCGAGAAAATATTTAGCGTCTGGCCGGCAATCGCCGTTGAGAGCAATGCAAAAGGGATCGCTAGCGGCAAGGTCAACAGGATCGTCACGGGGTGGATAAATGATTCGAACTGAGCCGCTAAAATGAGGTACATAAACACAAACGAGAGCAGGAAGGCAAGCAAAAATGAGTTGTATGCTTTCTGCAATTCCTTCGATTGGCCGCTAACGCCGCTTGTATATTCAGGGCCCATCTTCAGATCGGTAACAAACCTCTGCAGCTTAGCCAACGCATCCGATTCTGACGAATTCGGCGGCAGCCCGGCCGAGATCGTTACGACACGCTGGCGGTTGAGGCGGCTGATCGATGACGGGCTCAGGCCTTCTTCGATCTTGACCACTTTGTCGAGGCTGACGATTCCGCCCTTAGAAGATGCAACGGAGAAATTCCCAAAATTGCTGCGGTCGCGTCGAAACTCCTCGTCCGCCTGAATAACAACGTTATATTGCTCAGAGCCCTCGCTAAATGTCGAAATTGCTTGTCCCGCCGACAAGATATTGAGAGCCTGGGCGACGTTGCCAGCCTCGACCCCGAGGTCGGCGGCCTTGGCACGATCGATGAGAACGCGAACCTCCGGCGTGCCGATATCGACCGAATTATCGGGGTCGCGAAAGCTCGGGTCCTGCTTCATTTTTTCGACGATCTGGTTAGCATATTCGGTCAGTTTGCCCATATCGGGCCCTGAAATGTAATACCCGATTCCTGTGCCGCCGCGCCCGAGCCCGATGCCCTGGGCGATGGAGGACGAGGCCGAAACCGTTACCTGATAGTCCTTTGAGGTGTATTTTTTTACGATGGCGCGGGTCTGGTTGATGAGGTCTGCCTGTGAGCGACTTCGGGCACCGATAGGCTCTAGGCTTACGTTAATAGTGCCGTTATTCGGCCCGGAACCGCGTCCAAATCCGGCGAGCACCATTGTATTTTTGACACTCGGAAGTTGTTCGCGGATGTCGCGGGCAATGCGGTCAAGTATCGATTGAGTGGCGGAAAGCGATGTTCCCTGGGGAGCCCGCAAGCTGACCTGATAAAGCGATTCGTCCTCGTCGGGCAAAAACGCCATGCCGACATATTTGTAGAGCGGCACGATCGATGCGACCGTCAAGATACAGATCAAAACCACCGCCCAACGATACTTCATCGCCAGCCTCAGCAGCCAGGTATAAATGAGATCGACCCGGCGATAGAACCAACCGGCTTTGGAATCGGAATTCAGAGTGCCATCTTCCAGGTTCAAGGGCTCACCCGTCTCATTCTCGTTGGTCCCGCCATCGTCGAGACCATAACCACCTTGGGCCCTGGACTTTGAGCTTCGACCCTCTTTAGTCTTGATCCATCGGGCCGCGAGCATCGGCGTGATCGTGAACGACACGATCAGGCTGACTGCGATCGCAGCGGCCGCCGTAAGGCCAAACGATGACATAAAACGCCCGACGATCCCGGTCATAAAACCGACCGGAATAAATACAGCAAGCAACGCCAACGTAGTCGCCAGAACGGCCAACCCAATCTCGCGTGTCCCCTCGATCGCCGCCTGAAAAGGGTTCATTCCCTTTTCTTCTACAAACCGATAGATATTCTCGAGCACAACGATAGCGTCGTCGATCACAATACCCACCATCAGCGTCAATGCCAGCATCGTCATTTGATTGAGCGAATATCCAAGCACCGCGATCGCAGCAAACGACGCAATGATCGAGATCGGAATCGCAAGTGCCGCAATGATCGTCGTGCGAAGATTCCACAAAAAAAGAAACACGACAACGGCCGCAAAAAAACCACCGAGAACAAGGTGTTCCTCGATCGCGGTCAAGCTGTTTTGAATAAACTCCGACTGGTCGCGGATCAAAGCGAATTTAATATCCGGCGGCAGATTTGGCTGTATCTGGGCCATTCGTGTTTTGACGTTGTTGATAACCGCAATCGTGTTTGCTCCTGATTGTTTTCTGATCGCAAGACCCAC
>DAIRVI010000043.1:0-21590 GCA_036802885.1 Pyrinomonadaceae bacterium | reverse complement strand
GAGAGCCCACTATCGTGATCTCATCGACGACGACCCGTGATGCCGCCCACGTAGGCGTGCCGTGAAAAGTGGATTTGAGCACGATCTTTCCACGAGGTCTAACCAGATCGACGGCGGTCGCAAAACCGGATTCAGACCCGCTGGCCTCGATGACGACGTCATAATGCCGAAACATCGCAGGAGTTAAATTACTGAGTAAAATTCCCTCTACGCCGCATTTTTGAGCAACGGAAATCTTTGAGAGATGCTTTCCGATTAACGAGACGTTCGGCGACTCAAGGGCAAGAGCCATCGCGCACAACAGACCAAGCTTGCCATCGCCGATGACGGCGACTTTGGTTTCCGGCACGATCGAGACCTGTTCAGTAATCCCAAACGCAGCTGCAAGCGGCTCAACAAAAACCGCCTGATCATCGGTGACGTTTTCGGGGACTTCGAGCAGATTCCGCGACGGTAGACAGAGAAAGTCTGCGTGAGCTCCGTCCCGGCCGACGATCCCAAGTACGGTTCGCTTCGGACAATGTCGAGGATCGCCCGCCAGGCATAATCCGCAAACGCCGCAGCCCGCATTTATCTCGCCGACGACACGTTTACCGACGATCTGAGGACGGTCGTCGGCACTTTCCACCACACCAACAAATTCGTGCCCGATCGTGCCCTCAAAACCCGCGTAACCCCGCACGATCTCAAGATCAGTATTGCAGATGCCCGACTTTACGACTCGGATCAATGCTTCCCCATCGGTTTGGGGCAATGGAATATCGGCGAGATTCAGCGAACCGCCGACGAATCGAAGAGCTCTCATTTGTCGATGTTAACGTTTGTAATAAACCGAAAGATCTTTTTCCGCCGTTATCAGCCATTGGCCGTTGACCTTACTTAATTGGATCAGCTGTTTTACCTTCCCCGACGAACTTCGATTTCCCTGAAAATCCCACTCTTTGTCAAAAACCGCCGTCGCCGTTTGTCCCGACGGATCGGCGGTGACCGAGATGTTCGACAAAGTCACTCTGATCGAGTCAAACCTCAAAAACGCCCTCTGCTTATCGGCGCGAACAAATGCGTTACTTGCCCTTTTTTTCCGATAATAATCGACGGTTTCTGCATAATGCCCCATGTATGCATCCAGGTCGAATGATTCCGCCCCCAACTTCCAACTATTTAATGTTTGCGAGACCTCGTCTCGGGTCTTAGGATCCGCCACCGTCGGAGGTGCAGCTTCGACCGTTCCGGTTGGCATTGGTGTCGCAGCCGGCCGCGTTGCTGTCGGCGACGGCGGTGAATTGGAAGCCGGGATCGAATTCGCGCTCGTACTTTGAGCCGTGGAATTTGTATTTTTCGGGGTCTCCGGTTGCCCGCCTTTCAGGTATAGCCATACGGCTATGCCGACGGCTCCAAACAAGATCAACATTCCTACCGCCGTTACCGCCACTGCGACAGCGGTATTAGAGCCCTTGACTTCCGGCTCCGGAGCTGACGATCGCGGCCCTCGGGTCTGTTGCCATGACGTCGGTCCTGGATCATCGACCGGGACGACTCCCGGATCTCGCCGGCGCGTGACCACCGTCTCGACTTCGCCCATTACGACCGTGGGAAGGTCAGCCTCGAGCGGTGCAACAAGCGGCGTTCCGTCCTGAAGACAATACGACAGCGAGTCGTCGGAATACTGCGTTTTGCACGTCGGACATGTTTTCATCGTTTCTCCACAATTTTGTTGATTGAACGCTAAAATAGTATGTCAACGATCCCGCATTGTAAATCACGGACACCTGCGAAATTTGCAATTGCTCAATGCCATAATATACTCTCAAACGTTGAGACTTTGTTAAGTTAGGACGGAAATATCGTAATTATGACGAGACTATTTTTACTCGTAATCACCCTTTCGACTCTTGCGATCGCTTTTTCTTGCGGTGGCCAGAGCGGGGTTGGCGGCGATTCACCGACGGCGGCTTACAAGCGACTTTACGCAGCTGTTAAGAGCAAAGATACAGAGGCTATCAAGCAGCAAATGACCAAAAAGACTATTGATTTCGGCGCAATGGCTGCTGCCCGAAACAATACGCCCATCGAAAAAGTTTACGAAAACGGATTTACCGCTACGACCTTTTCTGAGACGCTGCCGTCGATTCGCGATGAGCGGATAAAGGACGATATGGGAGCCATCGAAGTGTGGAACTCCAAGGACAGCAGGTGGGAGGATCTGGCGTTTATCAATGAGGACGGCGCGTGGAAGCTGGCAATTGGCGAGCTCTTTGCAAACACCTACAAATCACCCGGTAAGGGCCGCGATACTCTCGAAAAAGAAGCTGCAAATGCCGTGGCGAACACTATGATTCCGGGTGCGCCTAACTCTAATTCAAACTCAGTCACCGTTGCTAATGTCGTCCCGGCCCCGCCGGCACAAAATAAAACCGCCAAATGATCGACGCGGACGCGATCCTAGAGGTGATCTCGATATATCAAAAACACGGCTGGATATTACGCCGTGTTTTATTATCTTCAGCTTTGAATGAAAGGCTCGCGAACGGTAAAGACGCCATCTTCGGCGACGTCCCGATCATTGAATCTGCGGTAGACGCTGCGTGGTTTTCGCGTCCGCCAAAAAGCGGCGGCGTGCCGTGGGAGCTCAGATATTTAGGCGATTTGCCGTTCGCATTGCTCGAGAATATTGACGAGAACGATGCGGAATTCGAGAATTCTCTAAAAGCTGTCGAAGCGCGTTTGGGTGAATCGGTCATCGCGAAGGAAACTGCTTGACAAGCGCGGAGCCGGATAGCAAACTTAACTAATTGACATGACGATCAAGGAATTCGGCGGAAGGGTTGCGAGCATTTGGGACGGCTTGCGGCCGATCACCAAAAAAATGCTTGTCGGCGCTATGCGATCCAGCACCTCGGGCCCGGCAAATACCAAAACACAAAAATTCTCCTACGACGCACACGCCGATTGGGAAGTGAGCCGTCTGCTTTTGGCTCTCGACGAACAGTTTAAATCGTCCGAAATTCGCAAGGATCCGGCCAAAATGTCTGAGATCACCCAACTTGCGGACACGTGCGTTCAGGTACTGGAGTCTCAGTCAGCATCGGCCGAGGTCTTTGTCCAACTCGCGGAACGGGCAATCAGGGATAACAACTACGATCGCTTGGACAAGCTTGCTGACCAACTCGCGAAACGTTATTCGGCTAGCGAGATCGCCGAGATCGTTCGTCAAACCGATCTTCCGCAGATCCGCGCCATTGCATACGAGACTCTGGCAATGCTGCCGATCCCAACGATCTTGCCGCTGCTTGATGACCCGCTTTATGCTGGCATAGCCGCCGGAGCGCTCGAGCAGATGGCCTTCGAATTCGATTCAGATGAGGCCCGCGATATTCTCGACCAACTTGATTCGGAAAACGACGCTAACGGGCAATAGGCTTTTCGGACTTTTGGGAAACATCGATTGAGGGCTTTCTTCGCGGATATTTATTTCCAAATCCCCATCGAAACGGCGTAGGCAGAAATGACACGGCACCGACTCTGACACCCATCCACATTACGCGAGCGATCAGTTTTTTGTGCTTTCCCTGTTTTGATTTAACACACTCGTATAGTTGATTGTCGGCCGCGCGACGCTCCTTTAGCGATCCGCCAAAGTAATACGCCTTGTCGTGTTCAACGCAACAATCACGGTAATCGCCGTCAGGGAAAAATGTGCAACCGTCTGTCTTAAAATCGTCCGGCATTGTGCGGAGATCATTTGACTGACTTAACCCCGGCGTCGATAAAATGGCTGCGACGCAGAGCGATACGATCAAAAACTCGACCCTGATAAACATTTCGGTCATTCGAAGTAAATTCTATGTCGCCGAGATCGCCTCGTTTAGCTCGCGATTAAGGCGGCCCGGATACATCGGAAACGTAGACGTAACATCAGCAACGCCTTGTTTAACGCTAGCCTTCACCGCCTCCGATTCGGGTTCGTGGATGACGGAGGCGATCATTTCGCCGATCAACTTCATTTCGGGTTCCTTCATGCCGCGTGTCGTAAGCGCCGGCGTTCCCAATCGAATACCAGATGCCACAAAGGGCTTCTGCGTATCAAACGGGATCGTGTTTTTATTGACGGTAATATGCACATCTTCGAGAGCTTTTTCGGCGACCTTGCCGGTGATGCCCTTACCGTCCATAAACACGTCCACGAGCAGCAGATGATTGTCCGTGCCGCCCGATACGATCCTCAGACCCGCGTTCGCTAATGTGTCGGCGAGGACCTTGGCATTGTCGATGACCTGTTGCTGATATGCCTTAAAATCTCCGCGAAGTGCCTCGCCAAATGCAACTGCTTTCGCCGCGATGATGTGCATAAGCGGCCCGCCCTGTACGCCCGGAAACACGCTGCGATTAATGTCCGCCGCAAACTCCTCTCGACACAATATCAGACCGCCACGCGGCCCTCGCAGAGTCTTATGTGTCGTGGTCGTGACAAATTCGCAATGCGGCACCGGCGATGGATGTAATCCGACGGCGACCAGACCCGCGATGTGAGCAATGTCCGCCATAACCTTTGCTCCAACGCCGCGGGCAATTTCACCGATACGATCAAAATCAATAATTCGCGGATATGCAGAGGCACCGCAGATCAGCAACTTCGGCTTGCTTTCCTCGGCCTTTCGCTGAAGCTCGTCATAGTCGATCTGCTCGGTCTCGCGGTTGACGCCGTAATCGGCGACTTTGTAGTTTATACCCGAAAAATTAAGCGGATGACCGTGCGTCAAATGTCCGCCGTGCGATAGATTCATCCCCAAAATCGTGTCGCCGTGTTCGAGCGCGGTCATAAGTACCGCCATATTCGCCTGCGCGCCTGAATGCGGCTGAACATTTGCGTGCCCGGCCCCAAATATCTCTTTCGCCCGGTCAATCGCCAAATTCTCAACGATATCGGCGAATTCGCATCCTCCGTAATATCGCTTACCCGGATAACCCTCAGCATATTTATTGGTAAAAACCGTGCCCATCGTCTGCAGCACAGCTTCGGAGACAAAATTCTCCGACGCGATCAGCTCCAGCCCGTTCGTCTGCCGCCGCACTTCATCATCGATTGCGTTACTAACTGCCCGATCTGCATCTTGTATGTCTGCGGAAAAAAATTTGTTCATATCTATTTGCCTAAATTCTTAATTATAGTCCGTTCGGATAACAAATCGAAAATACGTTCGATAGAACTAACTAATACGGTTAACTGAATCTAATAGCCCCATATTTACGAAAGACCGTTTGTAGCTCATTTTTACTTGTAAATTTAGTCTTTGACAATAAACACTATGAAACTCGAACGATCACAAATCTTTATCTTAACAGCAGCTTTCCTCTCCTTTCTATTCTCGGTCTCGCTGTGGTTTGGCTTGCTGGGCCAGGGTAATCGCGACACTGCTATTTTCGTCGGGCTCTGGGTGCCGTCCATTCTGGCCCTCGGGTTATACGGATCTTCGCCGCGGAGGAGCAAATGACGGATCTGATAGTTTTTGGCGTTGGACTGATAGTTTCAACACTTGTCGTATTTGGCATTTTTTCACGTGTGGTGGTGGAAATGCACGACGCCAAAGATGACGATGCCGTACGGAAAGAGCAGCCAAACTAAAAGTCGGCAATTTAAGTTGCAGATCCGACCAAGGATTGGAAAGCGGCTTCCTCAAGCACGGCAACGCCTAGAGCCTCAGCTTTAGCTAGTTTCGATCCGGCGTCGCTGCCGGCCACAACAAAGTCCGTGTTTTTACTAACGGATGATGAAACGCGGCCACCGCGGTCCTCGATGATCTTGGCGGCTTCGTCGCGAGTGTAGTTCTCGAGTTTTCCCGTGAGGACGAACGTTTTGCCGACGAAGCGTTCGTCGAGCATCGCGGCGTTTGCCGAATCAGTTTCGGTTTTCACGCCCGCGGCTTTTAGGCGACCGACGAGATCAATATTTCGCGGCTCCCGAAACCACTCGTAAACGCTCTCGGCGACCGCCAAGCCGATCTCGTGAATGTCATCAAGCTCATCGACGCTCGCCTCGCGAAGCCGATCGATTGAGCGAAAATGTTTAGCCAGGATCTTGGCGTAACGCTCACCAACGTGTCGAATATCGATACCATATAGCAGCCTTTGCAGCCCGCGTGTCTTGCTCGCTTCGATCTGTTCGATTAGATTTGTGCCGGATTTTTCGGCCATTCGCTCGAGCGATGCGATCTGTTCGACGGTCAAATTATAAACGTCCGCAACGTCCTTGATCGAGCCGTTATCAACGAGCGTCTCGACCAAAACCTCGCCCAGACCCTCGATATCCATTGCCTTTCGCGATGCAAAATACAAGATCCTGGCTTTTAACTTTGCCGGACATTCTGGGTTTGTGCAGCGGCGGACCGCTTCGCGCTCTGGACGAATTGCGTCCCAACCGCAAACAGGACATACGGTCGGAAACTCAAATTCCTTCTCACTGCCATCGCGTTTCGTGGTTACGACCGAAAGCACTTGCGGGATGATCTCGCCGCTCTTTTCGATCATGACATAGTCGCCGATCCTCAGATCCAGCCGCTTGATCTCATCTTCGTTATGCAGCGACGCTCTTGCGACGGTTGTTCCGGCAAGCAAAGTCGGTTCGAGATGCGCGACGGGCGTTAAAGCTCCCGTTCGGCCGACCTGAATTCCGATACCGAGCAGTCGTGTGGTCGCCTGACGCGCCGGATATTTATACGCGATCGCCCATCGCGGAGCTTTCGTCGTCGCCCCAAATTCGTCCTGCAACGCCGTCGAATTTACCTTTACAACAACGCCGTCGATCTCGTAGTCGAGGCCGTCGCGTACGCGCTCCATATCGGCAACAAACGCCGACAGCTCATCGTAATTCGAACACAATCGATGATGCGGATTTACATTAAATCCGTTCTTTTTACACCATTCGAAAATATCTAAATGTGTCGCGAACATCTTCTGACTGCCGGTGAACGCATCATATGGAAACATATCCAGCCGCCGCGACGCGACGATAGCTGAATCGAGCATCCTGAGCGTTCCGGACGCGCAGTTTCGTGGATTTGCAAACGTCTTTTCGCCCTGCATCTCTAGCTCGGCGTTGATCTTGGCGAACTGCGAACGCGACAGAAATACCTCACCGCGAAGCTCGGCATGCTCCGGCGCATCAATTTTCAGTTTTAGCGGAACTGTCCTTATGGTTTTGACGTTCTGCGTCACTTCGTCGCCCTGCGAACCGTCACCGCGGGTAGCCCCGATCTTTAATATTCCGTGTTCATAATGAAGAGCGACGCTTAGGCCGTCGATCTTTAGTTCAGCAACATACTCGAGCTTTCGTCCCTCGGCTAGCTTTTCACACCGTTCTGTAAATGCCTTTAACTCATTGAGATCATACGAGTTATCAAGCGACATCAGCGGCACAGTGTGGGTAAACGGGCGCAGGCTTGCCGCCTTGCCGCCGATACGCTGGGTCGGGCTGTCGGGGGTGACGAATTCGGGATGTTCGGCTTCGAGAGCCTTCAGGCGCTCAAGAAGTTGGTCAAACTCAAAATCCGAGATCTCCGGCGAGTCCGTCTGGTAATAGAGATCGCTGTGCCGGTTGATCTCGGCACGTAAATTCTCTATCTCTTTCCGGATGTCCAAACTCATAAATTCATAAACCCTGCGTTACAACGATCAGAGTGCCGCGCCCTCCGCCCGTAACAGTGGGTCTCAAAACACTCACCGCTAGTCTTTGTACAGCAGGTAGGCGGGTCGCTCGGCGTCACGTGCGAATCCCCGTGCAACATAACCGTACTCAAACGCCGTTTCAAACTCAGCCCGAATCCTCATCTGCTCTGCCAATGACGCCGCGGGATCGGATGCGACAAGGCCGAGCCAGTTATTCATCACCATAATGGCCGCGGTCGGCCCGTTCGTTTCCGTATAGAGTTCGCACCTCGCGAGAGCCTCTACTTTCTTGCTCTCAAGGTGCCATTCCGCAAATAAGCGATCGCTCGCGAGGCCTATTTGTTCACCCGTCTGAGCCGCGGTCGAATAGTCGGTCCCGTAAAAATTCACCATGTATTCCCTTACCACGGCACCAAGCTTTTCTATATTAAAATAGGCGTTTTTCGCCTTGATCGGTTCAAATGTCCATTTAATATACTTGACGCCCTCGCTCAGGGCCCGTTCCCTTTGAGCCCATTTCAGCTGTGCCCCAATGCCGTGGCTCTGATATTCAGGCCGAACGGCCGTCATATGCGAATAAAACGCCCGTTCGCCACGTAAGAAAGCAGGAACGCTTAGCACGAAGCCCGCCAGTCGGTCGCCATCAAAAGCCCCGAGGGCAAAGCCACCAGCGTTCTTCGTCACAACTAGGTGCCTTACCGGCGAGAGTTCGACTTCCGGCAACGCAAAAACATCCCGTTGGAGCTGAACACAGTCGGTGAACTCATCGATCGTCAAACATTCCCGAATTTCTATGGTTTTCTCCATTTCAGCCGACCTTGAATGTCTCAAATGCTATCAAATCGCGTGGCCAAACGCGAAAAATATCTCTTAACTTTTCCGCCTTCGATTTGGTATCATCATAGAGGCTTTACACGACCGTCCCACTTCGTCCGCTTTACCCCAAATGACCCCGCAATCCGAACTCGAACTTCAGGGAACTTTCTTTGCTCATCCATTTGCGGAGCTTGTGGCAGAGATCGGCCAGGCGCGGCTTGACGGGAGCTTGCGCCTTTCAGACAAGGACAAGAAGTGCGTCGTATATTTTAAGAACGGCCGCATCGCCTTTGCGGTCTCGAACGCCCGCTCGTCAAGGCTATTTGACATTTTGCTGCGTCGAAATCGATTGAGCGAAGAAGAAATTACAAAGGTTCCGAATTTTTCCAACGATTTCGAGCTTGCATCAGCGCTGGAAAACGATGATCTGTTGACGAAGCAGGAGTGCGATGCGCTGTTCAAAGAACAGATCGAGGTAATCATCCGTGACATTCTGCTTTGGCCCGCGGGTGATTGGTCGTTCAGTCATTTGGCTCGCATCAGAGACGGTCTTGCGTTTGACATCGATTCAGCCGGGATTCTGGTTGAATTCGCACGCAGCATGCCGGTCGATCTGGTACTCCAGCGATTTCGCAGCCTCGACGAGAGCTTTAGCCGCTCCGAGCTGCTCGAGACGGATCACGACCTGCAGCCTGAAGAGGCGTTTGTACTCTCGCGGGCGCTTGACGGCCCTCTTTCCGCCGAAAATTTGACAAATGTCTCTGCAATGCCCGATGCGACCGCTCTGCACCTCATGTACACACTTTGGTTGGCGGGATTGCTCGTTAGAGACGATTTTCAGTCCGCCTTTTCCAAACCCGCAATCGCTGCGATGAAAAATGCGATACTGGAACTCAAGCAAGAGGCCAGATTGCCTAACATGCAGGAGCAAGTCGTCGAAGCACCCGAACCGGAGATTGTCGCCGATGCCCCGCCGGCAGAACCTGAGATCAATGTTGAGGATTACCTGACGCGGGTCGAAAACGCCAAGACCTATTACGACATCCTCGGTGTCGATGCCAAGGCTGACATCGCCGAACTGAAGCAAGCCTATTTCTTCCTTGCAAAAAACTTTCACCCCGATCGATTTCACGCCGAAGGCGGCAAGGTATTCAAACGTGCGCAACACGCTTTCACCGAGCTTGCGCAGGCACACGAGACCCTAAAGAGTGTCGAATCTCGCGAAGTCTATGATTATCGTATTCGCAAGGAACTTAGCGAACGCGAAAGGCTCGAGGCCGACGGGAATGACAGTAAACAGGGTGCTCAGATCGACCAGGCGTCCAAGAATTTCGAAAATGGTTATAGCCTGCTGATGGAAAACGAGCCCGAGGCAGCTGTGCCCTTTCTCGCGAGAGCCGTTCATTTCGACCCGCAGAATGCTCGCTACCACGCCTATTACGGCAAGGCTCTTTCAGCCGATAAAAACCAACGACACAAGGCCGAATCCGAGATGCAAAAGGCCGTCAAGCTCGACCCAAACAATTCGACATTTCGTTTAATTCTTGCCGAGTTCTTTATTCAGTTTAGTCTACTCAAGCGCGCAGAGGGCGAACTTACCCGGCTCTTGGCTAAGTCGCCGAACAATCGCGACGCCCGTGATTTGCTCGCTAAGCTCAAGCGTTGATCGGACGCTCTTTTGGGTCGGGACTTGAAACTTGCATTCAAAAGCCCGAAACTATAGGCGTGAGTAACTATATAGCGGAAAGTACCGAACACGACGAGAAGCTACTTCAGATCTCGGCTCAGATGGATCAGTTCGAGGGCTATGAGGACGGTCACGGCCGACGCATTGCCGCGATCGTCGATGCTCTGGGTGCCGCTTTTAATCTCGCATCCCGCGATCGTTATTTCCTGCAGCAAGCGGCTCTTGTACACGATATCGGCGAAATGTCGATGAATCGCGAATACGTCAGGGCCACACGTCTGCTTACGGCGACTGAACGCATCGACCTTGAGCGCCATCCCGTGATCGGCGAACAGGAAACGGCAAAACTTGGCTTACCGCGCGGCGTTCAGCTAATCGTGCGCTGGCATCACGAATGGTGGAACGGCTGTGGATACCCAGACGGCCTCGAATCCGAGCAAACGCCGCTCGCTGCTCGCATACTTCGCGTAGCGGACGTGTTTGCGTCACTTACCGCATCGAGGCCTTTCCGTGCCGCGTGGCACGACGAAGTTGCGAAAAAGTACTTGGTCGAATGGGCCGGAATCGAATTTGACCCAATGGTCGTAAAAACCCTTCTGGCTCTACCGCAGTCCGTTACGGCTCGATCTGAACCGATGTTTAGCACCCAGTCGAATTAAGGCTCACTATGCACGGCTCAACTAAAATTTCACCGAAAAGCTGGCTGGCGTTCGATTTGAATGTCCTTCGCCGGCTAAACTTCAATTCGGCCATCTTGCCGTTTGCGAGCGAACCGGCATTGGGCGTCTACCTGAAGCGCCGGGACGTCAAGGTCGCGGCTAACGACCCTTTGCAGTCGGCGTGGACACGAGCCTTTGCTCAGATCGCCAATACCGGGGAAAGACTTTCTTCCGACGACGTAAATATCGTTCTCGACGACGCCTATGTTCCCGGCTATCGCCTTCAGAATCAAGCACTTAGCGACTGGTTTACAGAGATCGATTCGTGGTGGTTTGATAACGTCAGACGCAACATTGACCGCCTTAAGACCCCAATGTCACAAGCCATCGCATCGAGCATCGCCCTTTCGACAGGTGATTACGTATTCTCGTTTAAAGAGGAAACTCGTGAGCTGCGTCAGCCGCTGTCGAACGTGTTTAGACGTTTGTGGTCCATCCAACCCGAGCCGTTCGACAATGGTCAGACCAATACCTGCCAAAACAAGACTGCCGACGATTTTATCTCTGAAACGCCGGCCGACCTGATGTTCCTGCGGCTTCCGGCCGCTCATGCGCAAGGTACAAAGGCATATCTTGGACGAGCGGCGTGGCGTGAGGAGTGGCTGCGGGGTGGAAATGACTTTTGGACCGATCTGGAAGCCAACCAAAGAGGCAGGCTCGGCTCTGCCACCGAGACAAAATCCCAGTACCTGCATCTATTAGAAGAAACTCTACGCCGTGCATCGCACATCAAAAACTGGGCGATCGCGCATGTCGAGGACGGATTTATTCAGACCCAGGACATTGTCGACACCGTTTCGCTAATCCGTCGCGTTGACACTGTTTTTACAAAAGATTTTTCAGAATTGACCGGAACGAAAGCCGTAATCATCACGGCATGACCAATGAAAAATGGATAAATGAAGAGTGGAAAATGAAGCACTGCTTTCAATTATCCATTATCCGTTTTCCGTTGACGAATAAACCATACGACACCCGCCAGCGCGGATAAAATCCCGGATATCACGGTCAGCATCTGCGGCGTTATATAAAACATCATTCCGCTCGCCACATAGCTCGATAGCCCAAACATCGTCAATTCCGCACCACGATCGAGCGTCGAGATCCGGCCCCGTATATAATCGGGCAAACTTCGCTGAAACATCGTTTCCTGCACCGCGTATTCGACGCCGACGATCGCCCGGGAAACAAAAACGACCGCCGCAAACAACCAGAGCGTCGGCATCATAGCCGCCGTGGAAAACAAAATCCCGTGAATGATCAGTGTCCAGCCGATAAAGCTGCGGTTTCGGCCTTTTCGGTCGAGATAAATTGACGTGCGGTGGGCGATGAGCATTCCGAGCGTCAAACCGAGGCCCGTTGCCGTCCATAGCATCGCGACAGCGACGTCCGGATTCCACCCTTCGATGCCCGCAAAATGCACACCACCAATTCGTTCAAAAATGATATTGATCAAGCCGCCACCCGTTGCCCAGATAACGTTCATTATCAGGATCGTGAATGCAAAATGATTATTGACGGCGTAACTAAAACCCTCGCGGAGCTCGGTTATAAAGGAATCACGCGACTTTTTGTTCTCCATTCTCTCGGCGGTCTCATCGTCACGTGTAGCCTCTTCGGGAATCAGCCATATGGTATAAGCCGAGATCAGGAATGACGCAGCGTTAATCAAAAATGCGACCTGGTAGCCAAACGCCGCGGCCGCCCAACCGCCGAGCGCCGAGCCGATAGCCATTAAAAGAAACCGCGTAGAAAACAAAAGAGCTGTAGCGGCAAGAAGTCCTTCCTTGCCCACGAGGTTTGGCGCCGCCGCGTTTTTTGCTCCGTCAAAGAACGCCCCGAAAGTGTGTAGGAGTACGGTCGCTAAATATGCGATCCACAAGTTTTCGGCGCTTGTGACCAGCAAAAATGACAGCGCTATTACTGCCCGCAGCAGATCGGTCGCTATCATCACCTGCCGCCGCGAAAACCGATCGACAAACGTCCCCGCGATGGGCGACATCAGAGCGAAAGGCAGCAGTCGTGCCACAAAAAACAGACCCGCAGCCGTCGGCGAAGCCTCTGATACTACCCGCACGAGCCCCAGCCCGGCGATAAAATTGAACCAGTTTCCAAGCTCCGAGATGAATTGCCCGGCAAGTAGATTGCGGAAATTACGTTTCCCGCCGATCAACTCGCCGTACGTCAACGAACGCATCTCAATAGAATAAACTCTGGCGGCTTTTTTGTCAGAATCGAGCTGATAAAGCAACCTTCACGGCACGCGGGCCGCCCGGCGAAATATTTGTGTTGTTGTCGGCGTTGATAAAATAGCGTGTGTTTGTAATGTTTTCGATGTTCGCCTGCAGCCGCCAGTGCTCGTTGAAGTTGTAAAACACGGCGGCGTCGGCCCTGAGATAACTGGGTAGGACGACAGTGTTATCGATCGCGGCAAACATGTCCGAACGTGCGATTAGCCCGAGTCCGGCGCCAAGTTTTCGGGTGATTTGATACTTGTTCCACAACGAGAACATATTGTGCGGAACCTGCGCGACCTGGCGACCCGCGGGCGAAGCGGTCGTCGCGCTCAGTATGCGCGCATTCTGATACGAATAGCCGCCGGTCATCGTCCAGTTTGATTTAATATTTCCCGAAAGCCCGATCTCAAAACCATTGGTTCGCTGTTTGCCTGTTTGAATGATCAACGTCGGATTGTTCGGATCGGTCGAGCGGGTGTTCGTTCTGTCGAGCCTATAAACTGCCGTCGTCAAAAACAGTCCGCGTCGAATATCCCATTTCAATCCGCCCTCAACGTTTTGAAATTTTTCAGGTTTCACTTGCTGTGTGATATTCGTAAGCGATGAAAATTGATCGCCCGAGCTCGGCAAAAATGACACGCTGTAACTGCTGTAAAGCGAGAGCAATGTCAGCGGTCTTATTACAACGCCGAATCGCGGACTCATTAGCCGGTCGATGCGACGCAACGTGTCGCCATTGCGATTGTTGAGATACTTAAGGTCGAAGTAGTCGTAACGCACGCCTGCGAGCAACTGCACAAATCGCGATAATTCGACTTGATCCTGTACGAATACAGCAGCGAGATTCAGCCGCAGATGATTGTTGGCATCGGTCGCACTTTGGCGAAAAATGATTGGCGAGTTGGTGACAGGATTGTCGAATGGAACTTGTATCGAGGTCGTTAAGTTATTGAAATAACCCGTGTTGCGAGAGTTATCGGTGATCTGTCGGCCAAACTCCGTTCCGCCAACGAGCGTGTGTTTGACGCGTCCCGAATTAAACGAATACGTCAGATCGGTTTGGTCAAAAATGTTTCGACGCTTCGTCAAGCTGTTATAAGCGGTTAGGCTGACCAGAGTCTTTATAGCATTCACCACGCCGGGAACATAATTTTGATAACCGCGATCGTAAATGCCATAATGAGCTCGGTTTCGGAAGATCACATCGCCAAAAAGCCGCTCTATCGTCCCACTGAAAACGTTTACGTTCGCTCGTACGGACGATTTCGCCGGATCGCCGTAGAAAGTCGAGATCGGCAGATCGACCGGGCGATTTTGAAACGAAGTCATGCCGCGGTCGGCGACCCGTCGGTCGCGGAAGAATTCGTAACCGATATTGATGCTCGTCTTCGAATCAGGTGCGAACAAGATCGTCGGATTAAAACCGACACGATTCAAATTTACAAATGAACGAAAGCTATCAGATCTTTCGTAAACGCCGTTCAGTCTAGCCGCGAGCCTTTCATTTATCGGCTGGCCATAATCACCGGTAAAACGGCGGTTATGAAACGAACCTCCAGTCGCCGTAAATTCACGTATCGGTGAAAAATGCGCCTCTTTAGTAACGCGATTTATCACACCTCCACCGCCGCCGCGTCCAAAGATCATCGCGTTAGGCCCTTTTAACGCTTCGAGGCGTTCGAGATTATACGGATCACGAAAATACTGCCCATCGTCGCGGACGCCGTCGCGAAAAAAGTCCGCATTGCTGCGGTTGCCGCGAAAAATGATATCGTCGCGATTGTTCTCGCCCTGATGTGACGATATCCCGGGCAAGTATTGCACGATGCTCGCCATGCTCGTCAGCAACTGATCATTTAACTGATCTTTCTTTATTACAGTCACCGACTGCGGCACATCGCGGAGCGGCGTGTAAGTTTTTGTTGCGCTGCTAATGTCGCCGGCAACATAAACGGCATCATCACTCACCGTCACACTAGCCATCGCCTTCTGAACAGAAAGAACGGTCACGCCCGTCTGCACTTCCGCTTCGCGAAGATCGATGACCCGAAGGTTGCCCTCAAAGCCGTTCGCACTGATCGTGAGCGAATACTCGCCTCGGGTCAGTTCGACCATAAACTCTCCCTCCGCGTTGGTTATTGTCTGCGATTTGATATTCGTGCCGACGCGATTTGCGATAACAATTGCGCCGACTATGGCCGAGTTGTTCTGATCGACAACCTTGCCTAAAAGTCGTGTATTTGCGTCCTCAGCAAGGATATTCGTAGTAAAGATGACGATTGATAATAACGTTGTAAGTACTGTAAATATTGAACTTGCTCTCATGGTAGGCCTCTTAGGATGATTCGTTTAATTCTTTATTGAAAACGATTGTCAATATCAATATAGCGATAAAAGTTAAGACAGTCAAACTGCTGCGCCTATTTTTTTAGGTTGCAGCAGTGAGGTTTCTCGCAGTTTCTAAATAGTTTTATTTGCCTGTGAAGTTAGGCGCCCGCTTTTCAAAAAACGCGGCAACGCCTTCTTTGAAGTCCGCAGCTTTGCCGGACTCGATCTGGCACTCGTGTTCGAGCGCGAGTTGTTCGGACAGATCGTTAGAGAACGAAGCGTTTAACATTCGCTTGATTCGCCCGATCGCACCGGTAGGCCCGGCCGCAAGTTTGGAGGCTAGTTCATGAGTCTCTTCCAATAGCGAATCGGCGGGCACTACACGATTGATCATACCGATCTCGCGGGCACGTTCTGCAGATACCGCATCGCCCGTCATAAACATTTCAGCGGCGATCTTCTCTCCAACGGCACGAGGTAGAAAGAACGTTCCGCCACAATCAGGCGAGAGGCCTATCCGAACAAACGCCTCACGAAAGGCCGCATCGTCCGCAGCAACGACAATGTCGCAAGCGAGCGCAAAATTAGTTCCCGCGCCTGCACACACACCATTAACAGCGGCAACGAACGGAATGGGCGTCTCCCGGATCAAGCGGATCACATCGTGCAGGGCCGCGAGCGGATCCTCGAGAAATGCTTCGATGCGACCCTCTTTTTGCCACATTGACTGCATTTCCTTTAGGTCTCCGCCGGAGCAGAACGCGCGTCCGTTCCCCGTAAGAATTATTGCGCGGGCACCTTCGGCGATAGCGTGGCGAAACGCTGCACCGAGATCAAGTGTCAATTGAAGCGAAAGAGCGTTTAGGGCGTCGGGACGATTCATCGTAACCGTCGCAACGCCATTAACAAGTTGATAGGTTACGGTTTCAAATGTCATGGTTTATGCGTAACGAGCTCGCGAACGGCTCGCCTCGTGGCAGTCTTTGCAAAGCACCGAACGGCCAACTTTCGGCTGGAACGGCACCGTATCATGCTTTCCGCAATGGTCGCAAACGATCTCAAATCGCGTCGGCGCATCCTCGCGGGCAGCCGCCTTTTTCGAGCGGCATTTAGGGCATCGCTGCGGCGCCATCATGTTGCGCTGGTAAAAGATCTCCTGATCTTTCTCACTAAATATAAAGATTTCCCGGCACTGAACACAGGGTATTTCGACATCCGGCATAGCGTTATCTCCTTATCCGGTGGGTTTACGGCTTTGAGTCGTAGTTTACCATATTGATCGTCAACGGCTTAGTTCCGCAACGTGGTTTTTAACGGTTTCCCCCAACGTGTCGAGGTTGTAACCACCCTCTAGGCACGAGACAATTCGGCCGCCGCATACATCGTCCGCCCATTGTTTGACTGTGCGGGTCATCGAAACAAAATCATTGTCTTCCAAACGAAGCTGCCCGAGCGGATCGTTAAGATGCGCGTCAAACCCGGCTGAGATCATAATAAGATCTGGTTGAAATTTTTTGGATATATCCTCGATCGCTCCCTCCAACATCCGCGTCTGCTCGTTTGCAAGCGTATTTGCCTTGACCGGGATATTCATCGTCGAACCAAGCCCGCGTCCAAACCCGCTTTCGCCACGCGAACCCGACCCCGGATACCACGGATATTGATGCATCGAGAAAAAATAAACGCTCGGGTCGTCGTAGAAAATGCCCTGTGTTCCGTTGCCGTGATGCACGTCCCAGTCGATAATCGCGACGCGCTCGATCTCTTTGTAATTATTTTGGGCGAAACGGGCCGCAACCGCCACATTATTGAATAGACAAAACCCCATCGCGTTTTCAGCCGTCGAGTGATGGCCGGGCGGACGCACCGCGACAAATGCGTTTTTCGCCACGCCCTGCATGACAGCGTTAACACCTGCGATCGCCCCGCCGGCCGCATAGAGCGAAGCGTCAAACGATTGCATCGAAACAACTGTGTCAGGATCGAGCCGGTCGATGCCATTAGCAAACGCCAGCTCGACGTGCTTAAAATGCGCCGGCGAATGGACGGCCTGGATCAACCCTTTCGACGCCTTTTCGGGCGTGATCTCGACCAGTCTATTCCAAAATTTCTCGTCCTCGCGTAACGCATCCATCACAACCTGATAGCGCATCGGCGTCTCGGGATGGCCGGGTCCGGTGTCGTGCTTTTGATAGATCGGGTGGTGAACAAGCGCGGTGGTCATATATAGAATCTACCGCAGAGACGCTGAGACGCAGAGTCAGGAATGACAAATACCAAAGTATTAACGGATCCGCTTTCTCCGCGAGCCGGTCTCATTGCGGTGAAAGCAACTAAATAAAAGCAGTCTCGTGTAGGAGTTCGCCTCTTGCAAAACGGTCAATGTGCAAACAAGATACGTCGAGAAAATTCGCGCTGCCGTCGAGAATAATTTCGGAGAGTGCCTGACCGGTTGCGGGCGAGTGCATAACGCCGTGGCCGGAAAAGCCGTTCGCGAAATACAGCCCGTCGACCTCACAGCCGCCGAGGATCGCGTGATGATCAGGCGTATTCTCGTATAATCCGGCCCGGCATTTTTCATACACGATCGATGCACCGTTCAGAAATGGCGCCCGATGCGCGGCCTTTTCGGCTACTATTTCAATAAATGATTCGTCAAAGTCGGTCGAGAATCCGGGCGGCTCATCCGGATCGGGAAATGCAAAGAGCACTTCGCGGTCATCGGCGGCTGCAGCTGTGTGAAAGTCACGCGCCGGCCGGAAGTGGAATCCGTTTGAGATATCAATGACCATCGGCAGGTCGGGCGACAATGGTTCGGCGGCCCTGGCCCAGACGATTTGCCGCCGCTGCGGCTCGACCGGCAGATCGATCCCAGCAGTCGCCGCGAGAGTCTTTGCCCATGCTCCCGAGCAGACGACAACATTGTCGCATTCGAGTTTCCTTTCCGACGTCCTTAGTCCAGTCACGCGACCATTCTGGACCTCGATCGATCTGACAAATGTGCCGGTTTTGACCCGCGCACCGTTCATCGCCGCCTCAACCATAAAGCCCTCGAGCACGGCCAGCGGATTGATAAAACCGTCCCGACGTCCAAAGCTGCCGCCTACGATGTCATCACAATTCAAACCCCGAACCATCGACGCGATCATCTCACGGTCGACTATCTCAACCTCTCGGTAGCCAAGCTCACGCTGACGTTTGCCGGTGCGTTTGAGATATTCGAGATGGCTCGAGTCGGCCGCGAGAAACAGATATCCGCGAGGTTCGTACTCACAATCAAAGTCCCAGTCGCGAAAGAAATCGAGTGAATAAAGTGAGAGGTTGATGTTAATGTCAGTTTCGAATTGCGCCCGGACGCCGCCGGTCGCCTTCCCCGTCGATCCGAGGCCAAGACTGTCTTCGCGTTCGAGGATCAATACGTCGCGACATCCGCGTTGTGTCAAGTGATAGGCGATCGACGCCCCAACCACACCGCCGCCGACGATGGCAATTTCTGTCTTCACTTATTTCGCAAAAATCTGTGAAAAATCGTCAAACCCCTTAAACTCCAACGCATTCCCGCTCGGGTCGAGAAAGAACATTGTCGCCTGTTCGCCAACCTCGCCGGCAAAGCGGATCTTCGGCTCGATGATAAATTTCACACCTTTCGAAACAAGTTTGTCTGCCAACGATCGCCATTCGTCCATCGGCAAAACAATGCCAAAATGCGGCACCGGCACGTGGTCGGCATCAACATCGTTTGTCGCCTTAACACCCGCGGATTCGGGCGCGAGATGCGTGACGATCTGGTGACCGCAGAGGTTAAAATCTATCCAACGATCCGAGCTGCGGCCCTCTGGGCACTCGAGCACGCCGCCGTAAAACTCACGCGCGGCATCCAAATTGTGAACCGGGAATGCGAGGTGAAAAAGATTGTTCATATTTGTGCTAACCTTTTCTCGAGATGCCCGAGAATATCAATAAATTTGTTACCGAATTTGCAAACTCGCTGCGCGACGGCACGTTTGTAAAGATGACTCTTGGCAATTATAAGGGCGCGGAGGAGCATCTGCAAAAGATACTTGTCCGTGTGGTAAAGACAAAAAAAGGTACGCGGCTTTTCTTTCTTTATCGCGGCGAAACGCGCGACACCGCGAAGAATTTTGATTTCGGAACCGGGGTGGCATTGATCGACGAAGCGCTCGAAACCGGTTTTCACAGCGGGCATCTTTTCACAACGGAAAACGACTATCAGCTTGACGTCGGGAAAAAAGGTAGATCGCGGCTAAATGTTGCGAAACCTACGTTTAAGACGCCGCCGCCGCTCGAACACGACCGCGAAAAGACGGCTCAGGTGGTTGCGGATAGCTTTTATCTTAAAGCTCTCGGCATCACTGACGACACGGGCCGTGTCCGCGATCGAAGCCAGGACAAATGGAAGCAGATAAATAAATTTGTCGAGGTTTTATCAAGCCTTGTCGATAAATCCGAGCTGAATGACGCCCGCGAACTAAAGATCGTCGATATGGGCTCGGGCAAGGGTTACCTCACGTTCGCCGCATACGATTATTTCAAGAACAATCGCGAGGTCAATGTGCAGGTCACGGGCGTCGATACCAAACGCGAGCTTGTCGACCTCTGCAACGGCATCGCCGCTGCGTCGCAATTCGACGGTTTAAACTTCGTTGTCGGCACGATCGGTGAATACGACGTCGGCAATGTCGATATCCTCATCGCCCTCCACGCCTGCAATACGGCAACGGACGACGCTCTTTTCAAAGGGATCACCGCAAAAGCAGATCTCATTGTCGCGGCTCCGTGCTGCCATCAGGAAATTCGACCGCAGATCACTCCGCCCGAGATGTTCCGCGACATCCTAAAACACGGCATTATGCTCGATCGCACCGCCGAAACCATCACCGACGGCCTGCGTTCCCTACTTTTGGAACGTGAGGGTTACTCGACCAAACTGTTCGAATTTGTCTCGACAGAGCACACGCCAAAAAACAACATGCTGGTCGGAACTCGGCTGAAAAAGTCGGTTGACAATGCGGTATTCGACCGCCAAATCGCTGAGATCAAGCGACTCTATGGCATCCGCGAACATCGTCTGGAGGCACTTTTAAAGAGAAAAGGTTCACCAAATGGAGACGGATGAACGCTGATAAATGTACTTCAAATCAGTTTTTATCTGTGTTACTCTGTGGCTAATTTCCTGAAAGCCTATGCAATATGATGCCAAAACACCAGACCAATATATCGCCGGACTTCCCGAGGACCGCAAACTTGCCATCGCGGCTCTCCGCAAAGTCATAAACGACAATCTGCCGAAGGGTTTTAAGGAAACTGTTGGCTACGGCCACATTGGTTGGGTCGTCCCGCACGAATCCTATCCCGACGGCTATCATTGCGATCCTTCGCAACCGCTGCCCTTTATGGGCGTCGCTTCGCAAAAAAACCATATTGCTGTGTATTCGATGTGCGTTTATGGAAATGTAAAAGAGCTGGATTGGTTTCGGGCGGAATGGCCGAAGCACTCAAAGAAAAAGCTCAACATGGGCAAATCGTGCATTCGCTTTTCAAAGCTCGAAGACATCCCTCTCAAACTCATCGGCGAACTCGCGTCCAAAGTCACACCGCAGCAATGGATTGAGATATATGAAAAGGCACTTCGGCGAGAGGTGTAGCGTTTTACTTGACCATTCGCATATTCGGACGTATGATTAAGGATTGCGTTATTCACACGCATCGCTTATATACGGCGAAGGAAGTGATAATTATGAAACCAGAAATACACCCTAATTATAGTGAATTATCAGTGATCTGTGCCTGTGGCAGCACGTTTAAGACACGCTCGACGATGAAGGATGACCTGCATATCGAAATTTGTTCGGCTTGCCACCCGTTCTTCACCGGCAAGCAAAAATTGGTCGATACGGCTGGACGCGTTGACCGCTTTAACAAGCGTTACGCCCGCGGTGCCGCCGAGGCCGCTAAATAATTATTTGAGATTGATAACCGATCGATATTAGCTAGCAAAAACTGACGCCGACCTTACGCGCCGTGTACTCTGGTTGTGTTCATTCACATCCGTGACAGGCATCGAGAAGGCCGGCGTCTTTCGATTTTGGATTTCAGATTTTTAATTTTCGATTGAAGAAA
>DAIRVI010000042.1:2924-22108 GCA_036802885.1 Pyrinomonadaceae bacterium | reverse complement strand
TCGCGCCGGTAGCATTATTCAGCGTCGTAATCACCGGATCAGTAAATGTGTTTGGCACATAAACATTTGCAAACGCAGGTACAGACAGCAGGGTAACAACAAAAAGAAATAAAAGAGGCTTAACACTCTGGCTACGCATTACGTGAAATGACATGATAACCCTTACTCCTCAATAGACTGGTGGGAAGACACACTTTGCTCGTTTGAGCGACAAAACCGATTTCCGAAGTGTAGTACGAAACCGCGGGCGGGTCAATGGAAATTAGGCGTCGCTCCTTAAACACCAAAAAAAGGAAATTCAAGGCGCGTCACGTATCGGATGAGGGACGACAAGGTCTGAAGTTCGTCCGCCAATGATATTAAGATAGGCTGCTTTTAGAAATTCTGGCTTGGTTCGAAGCTATATAGGATCGCGGCGAGTTCGCCACGCACCCCGACGTCATCGACACTGCGGACTTCGTCGGCGAGAGAAGTGGCGACCATCGTGAGCTCAAATCCGTTGCGAACGCCAGGCCTTGCCGCAGGGATAAACAGACGGCGTCCCCAGACAATAAGCTTTTCGCCAGTTGCAGACGTGCCGCCCGCCTGGAACTTGACCTCATATGCACGCCAATCGCCGTTGACCTTGATCGCGCCCTCCGAAACCGTCTGATAGCCGGGCAGAAGTTTTTTCAGGGTATCGTTCGTCTCCTTGACCATCTGCGGGAATTTGTCGGCATCGTCTGCAAAGGTGCCCTTGCTTGGGTAGTAGCTGATGAGCATCTGCTCTTTCAGGCGGTCGTCGGGGGTCGATCGCGAGATATCCAAAAATTTTCCTCGTGCGTTGGCCGATTGGCTCGCCTGCGGGTCGTTTATCTTCCAATCTTTTGGATAATACAGTGTAAATCCAACGAAATTACGAAGCAGATCGCCTTTCAGATTTTGCTTGCTGTTCTGGTAAAAATTCGTATCCGGCGGCTGTGGTATTTTTCGGGTCGACGGCGGAACCTCGATATCCGACGTAACAGCCGGTTTGTCGGGAACATAATCGGATTTAACTGCGCCCTGATCGACCTGCGACACCAAATTGGGCTCGATCGGGTTATTTACGACGTAGTACCAGCCGAATCCAAACAGAGCGAACAAGGCGAGGATACCCGCACCCGCATAGACTTTGAACCGCGATGTTTCGACCTGTGGCGGCTCGGGCGAGCGATCTTTCCACGCCGGTTCGTCCGTAAGGACAACCTCTTTTTCAGCTGCCGGCTCAACCGCAGGGACGTCACGCATTGCAACTGGCGGGATACTCGTCTTGATCTCGGCAACCTCGACGGGCGGTTTACTTTTAATAACCGGATCCGGACTTGCTTTCGCCTTTGCACGAACTGAATTGGTTAGAGCGTTAAAAAACGCGTCGCCAAAATCCCTTGCCTGAGCATATCGGGCATCGGCGTTAAACGACAGAGCCTTGCCGAGGATCTCATCAATTATCAGCGGCAATTCCAGCCGGTGGCTCGTCGGTTTCGCTGTTAGGCCGCTGCGCTGTGATCTAAGGATCTCCTTGGGGCTTGACCCGGCAAACGGCTTACTATCAGTCAACATTTCGTAAGCAATTACGCCAAGTGCGTAAATGTCGCTCGCTACGGTCGAAACGCGTCCGTCGAGCACCTCAGGCGCTCTGTAGGCAATATTTCCGGCATTTGGATCGCCGTTTGAGGCTCCAAAATTAACGATCTTTGTCTGTTCTACCTCGCCGTCGGAGGTGTCGATGATAATGTTCTCCGGCCGAAGATCACGATGGAGAATTCCGTACTGATGAGCCTCACTAAGGCCAAGGGCGGCCTGACGGACGACCCGCGCCGCCCTCAGCGAATTGAATGGCCCATTGATCTTTAATATATCGCGGACCGACAGCGCATCGACATATTCTGTGATCAGAAAATTGGTACCGTCCGTAAACTGTCCCGAATCGATATGGCGGGCGATGTTTGGATGGCTAAAATGCGAGAGCGAGACGCGCTCCTCCGAGAGAAGGCTCTCAACGATTTCATCAGGTTCGCCCGCGAGCAGGATCCGTACAAGAACCTTTTTGTCCTCGACGATCTTGTCGACCGCTAAATAAGCGTAGCCAGACTCGTCACCGCCCAAGAATTCGGTGACGCGATAACGGCCTTTGACGGTGCGCCCGACAAAAGCCTCGGGATCGGTCTCGCTAAAATCGGCCGGAAGTCCGGACGCACGATCCGCGTCACCAAGATCGACGTGTCCGGCCGGTATCTCATAGGGCTTAATTTTCCGGGTGGCTGGTTTAGCTTCGGACCGATTGTTTTCCGAGCGTTTGAGCAACTCTGCCTCGGCGACAAGATCGGGCTCGCTGTCGGAAAGTTCGAAATAAAATGCTGAATCGTCTAATTGTGTTTGGGCGTCGCCTGCGATCGCAGGACGGCTAGCTTCAGTAACGACGAAACGTGGAACCTCAGGGAGCAATTCGTCCGATTCGCTCGACATTCCAAGTTTGGGAATTAGATTTGAAAAAATTCCGAGTTCCGATTGTTTGTCATCGAGACGGGCCGATTCCGAAACTAAACGCGATCCGTCGGTCGGGCAAAACCTTCGCGAGCCATCCTCAAATCTTTCTTTACACTTAGGACAATACATTTCACGGGTCACCGATCTAAATAGCATTACAACGTGCGGCCACTGACATATTCTTAGACCAAAAACGCTTAATGCGGAGCACTTTTCAATAACCCGGCGAAAACAGCACGATCTGTAGACGTCTTAGGTTTAGTTTCGACGAGCCGATGCAAGCTTACCGGCCACAGACTCATTGCCAGAATCAAGTGTCAGGGCCTGTTTGTAAGCGCGTTCGGCGTTGTCGCGTTTCGACGTTTTCATATAAAGGTCGCCGACCAATTCGAACTGTTCGGAAAAACGGGGCCTATCCGACGCAGAAACAAACCTGATTCCCTGCAACAATATGTTCTCCGCCAGCTCGCACTTGCCTTGCATTAAGTACATTGAGCCGAGCTGACTCGTAGCGGCAAACCCGTTCGGACTGACCTCAAGATTCTTCTTAAAAATGCGCTCGGCTTCGGCATAATTACCGCGGATAGCTTGAGCCCGGCCAAACATCAGCAAGGCCGCCGGATTTTTCGGATCGTCTTGGAGAGCAGACTTTAATAGCGGTTCGGACTCCGCAAATCGCTGCTCCGACTGCATTATTTCGGCCACCAGAACTTTTGCTCCGACGTCCGTCGCACGTTCAAGCGCGCTCTTGTATGCAACCGCCGATTCTTTTATCAGGCCGCGTCGTCGCAGCAGCCTGCCCAGATGGGCGTAGGACGGAGCAAACGACGGATCCAGTTGAATTGCCTTGCGATAGGCACTCTCTGTTTCGCTGCCGATCAGGCCGCCCAACTCGAGAGCAACCCCGAGTTGATCGTGGGCAAGCGAATTCGACGGAGCCAATTGAATAGCTCGGCGGGCGAGCTTTTCAGCCTCGTCGTACCTGTCGGATAATTTCGGCGTTGAAATTGGCTGCGTAAGGACATAACTCAGGGCGATGTGAGCCGTCGCATCGTTCGGATCGATCTTTATGGCGGCGCGATATGCGCTCTCGGCGTCGTCCCATCGCTGTTGGTCGCTGTAAACGTTACCGAGGCCATAGATAGCCCGCGAGTCCGTCGGTTTCACATTCTGCGCCCGCTTATAAGCCGCCTCTGCGGTACGATAATTCCTCTCGTCACGGGCGGCGTTACCGCTATCGATTAATTCAACAAAAAGCTTGTCTGCGGCCGTTCCGGTTGCCATTGAAGATTCTGTCGGGCGACCAACCGTGATCTCTACCTTAGAGGACCGCGCCGGACTATACTCAGTAAATTTCGGCTCTACCGCCGCGGCAGCGTCGCTGGGCGGGCTGCCGGCTTTTTCAACTTTTCGCGAGGCTGTATTCTTTTTCTTTACGTTCCGGACGGACACCTTAGCTTTCGAAACCGAGTGCCTGGCTTTTGTCGACACCTTTTTCGCAGACGTGGACGGACTGCTCGCTGGTTTTGTTTCACCAAACAGTTTATTGCTGCTGCCGAGATCCTGGCCCGACGCGCATATCGAAAGTAGCATCAGGAAAACCCCTAAACTCAAGACTCTAAACTTCCTAGCCATAAAAACTCCGGACACCAATGTTTATTTTTCGGCAACCAGCCGAAAACCCAATTCCTTGTCACGCTTGCTGCCTTCGACCTCAGCTCTAAACGTCGATGTTATGCTCAATTCACCTGCCGATTTACTTAAAGCCGCTCCACCGCGAATCATATAATGCGGTTCTTTTGTCTCAAGGACCTTGCCACCACTGCCGGGATAGAGATTCGCCTTCGATCCGGTCCATTCAAAAACGTTCCCGATCAGGTCCAACACTCCCCAATCATTAGGGCACGATCTGGTCCCTACCGATTCGGGTTCCGTGTTTCCTTTCTCAATAACGGCACAGTTCGGCTTAAGCGTATCTCCCCACGGATAGAGGTTATTCTTGTTGCCGTTTCGAGCTGCATATTCCCATTCTGCCTCGGTCGGCAGCCTGTATTTGAGACCATCGCGTTTAGATCGCCACTCAGCAAAAACCTTTATATCGTCAATGTTCACAAATCTCACCGGCATATTTTCCTGCTTGGCGATCGGCTTTTCATTCACCCAGTGAGCAAGGAATTGATCCGCCATAGCCGGTTTATATTCTGTTTCGCCCATAAAAGCCTGAAACTCAGCATTCGTGACCTCAGTCTTGTCCATCTTAAAAGACGGAACCGTGACTTGATTTGCCGGACGCTCATTCTCGCGGCCGTTATTGCGGCCCATCATAAATGTTCCACCCGGAATATCGGCCAAGTCGGCCGTGAGCTTCGTCGGGGTCGCGCCACCGGGCGTCGGCGTTATCGTCACCCAATTACCGGCCGGAGGTTGCCCGCCGCCAAACAAACCGAGCATATAAGCGGCCCCGATACCAATAACTCCAATCAGAAAGAGTGCGAATAATCCGCCGATTCCCAAAATTAACGGCGATACAATAGACTTCCTTTTGGGCGGCACCGTATCGACAGAAACATTAAACCTACTTGGCCCCCATTGCTGCTGTACGGTCTGAGCCATTTCGTCCGTCGGCTTGTGCCCGGCGCCTGAGGTCGAATCCTGCGTTACCGGCACAGCGACGTCGGGCTTTGGAATTGCAGTCTTCGAATCGAACGCCGCAGTCCTGAGCTCCGCAACGACTTCCTGAGGCTTTCCATCACAGACAACGTCACCAAGCCAGTCCTGAAAGCCGTCGTGACTTATACGAAGGTGGTGATTGCCGCTCTGAATGCCTTCGAGGGTGAGAAGGCCGTCATCCCTGGTCTGGCCAACGGCAGTATTGTCGACATAGACGCTCGATTTTGGCGGATTCGAGGTGATTTTAAGCGACGACACCGGCAGAGACCGCCCGGACGTCGAGTGAATAAATTGCGAACCCGGATGTATTGCATCACGCAATTCTTCGACAAACATCTCAACCGACGCCGTTCGCCTGCTTGGATCTTTTTGCAGGGTGTGGAGAACCGCGGTTTCGAGCTCTGGCGAAACGTCTATGCCAACATCCGCAAATGTCGGCGGCGGATCGCTAATGTGTTTCTTCATTATGGCCGGAATCGACGACCCTTTGAACGGCACATCGCCGGCGAGCATCTGGAAAAGCATCACGCCGAGCGAATAAATATCAGCCCGTGAATCCGGCTCTTCGTCGGCCCACTGCTCCGGCGCCATGTAATACGGCGAACCCATCAACCCCGTCGTTTGCGCCTGGATAAACGAACCCAACAATTCGCCGGATTTGATCTTTGCAAGACCAAAATCAAGGATCTTTACGGCCTGTGAGAGATTTGGCTTGTCGTTGCAGATCATTACATTCAGGGGCTTTAGGTCTCGGTGAACAATTCCCTGGTGATGAGCCGCACCGACGCCCGCGCAAATCGCGGCCATTAGATCAAACGCTTTATCGGCTGAAAGCGACTTTTCGCGCCCGAGCAGATCGTGCAGTGATTCGCCCTCAACATATTCCATTACGAGAAAAGGGAGAGTGCCGTCCAGTACGCCATAATCCGTGACGCTAACCACGTTTTGGTGACGAATGGCCGCGGCCGCTAACGCTTCCTGCCTAAACCTCGTCACAAGCTGGGGGTCGTTGCCGACAAGGTCGGGTAAAATGACTTTGATGGCGAGTTGGGTTTTTAGATAAGCATGGCGAGCCTTGTAAACGATGCCCATACCGCCTTGACCGAGACGGCATTCGAGATGGTATTTACCTTCCAAAACGGGCTCGCCGCCAATTGTATGCACCGTCGGCATCCCATCAGTAGGACAGGTGACAACAGTGTCGGCGAAACAGTTTTTACAAACCTGACATTCCCTCATTTAGGTTTTGTCCTTATCGATAGACCAAAACAACTAAGCCAAACGCGGATATTAGATGTTTCGCAGCCGGCAAAAGGTAGCAAATAGGTACGATTTGATTTTAGTTTTTTTGCAATTTTCAAGCAAGGTTAAAAGAATAAGCCCAATCGCCGCACATACTCGCTGCTAATACAAAACACTATCTACGTCCAAACTTCAGTTTTTGATCACAATATTTACAAGACGTGCGGGAACGACGATGACGTTAAGGATCTGTTTGCCATCGGTGTACTCTTTCACTTTTTCGTCCGCAAGGGCCATAGTTTCGAGCTCTTCGTTTAAGGTTTCGGGAGACGCCAGCACCCGTGAACGCAGTTTCCCGTTGACCTGAACCGGTATTTCGATCTCATCTGCTTTTGCAAGCTCTTCGTTAAATTCGGGGAAACGTGCGCCGTTCGCCAACATTCCGTTTTGGTTGCCGACGATGACGCTGTACAGTTCTTCGGCCGTGTGCGGTGCGAACGGCGTTAGCATCAGCGTCAGCGCGGTCAACGCCTCTCGAACCGCGTAGATATCAGCATCCGAGGCATTATCAGGCTCTATCTCAAAGTCGCCGATTGCGTTCGACAGTTCCATCAACGCCGCAACCGGCGTGTTGAATTGCAAAGTCTCAAACGCATCGCCGACACGTTTTGTAGTTTGGTGCGTCTTTTGCCGCAGCCTCCGTGCGTTTGGAGTCCCGGCATCAGCCGGCCCGCCGCCTAAAGGCTGGACCTTTAGCGCGTCCTTCCATTTGTATACCTGCCTCCAAACACGCTGCAAAAATCGTACAGCTCCCTCAATTCCGGCCTCGTTCCAGACAAGTTCGTTCTCGATCGGTGCCGCAAAAAGTATGAATAAACGCGCGGCATCCGCACCGTAGATCTCGACCATCTCGTCGGGATCAACGCCGTTGCCTTTAGACTTCGACATTCGCTCGATTCCATATTTGAGCTGTTTGTCATTGGCAGAAACTGCGCCGGTGATCTTGCCTTTGGCGTCGCGGGTGACAGTGACATCGGCCGGATGATGGTAGATCCGTTTTCCGCTCTCATCGTCAAAAAAAGTCTCGCCGACCACCATTCCTTGTGTTAACAAACGGCTAAAAGGTTCGTAAAATGCGACAAGTCCCATTTCGCGCATCACCTTCGTCCAGAACCGCGCGTAGATCAGATGCATGACGGCGTGGTCGTCGCCGCCGATGTATTGATCGACCGGCGTCCAATATGCTGCGATCTTGGGATCGAATGGCAGGATCTCGTTTTTTGGATCCGTGTATCGAAAGAAATACCACGACGAATTAACAAACGTATCCATCGTGTCGGTTTCGCGTTTTGCCGGGCCGTCACAATTCGGACACGTGGTTTCGTAAAACTCAGGCACGCCGGCAAGTGGCGATTCGCCCGTGCCTGTTATCGAAGCGTTCTCGGGCAATGTAACCGGCAGATTTTCATACTTTTCCGGCACCGTACCACATTTATCGCAATAAACCATCGGAATCGGCGTGCCCCAAAAACGCTGCCGCGAAATACCCCAATCCCGAAGTCTGTATGTCGTCGCGGGCTCGCCAAAACCGTGCTTGACGGCGTATGCGGCCATCTCCTTCTTCGCCACCTCGCTCTTTTTCCCGTTCCAATCATCCGAGTGGACGAGCACACCGTATTCGCAAAGCGCAGTTTCAAGCGCGAGGGCCTGCATCATGTGATGTTCGTGCACGAGATGCGCCTCCGAGATAACCTGCCGGATCGGCAAGCCGAACCTTTTTGCGAATTCGAAATCTCGCTCATCGTGAGCGGGAACGGACATCACCGCGCCTGTGCCGTATTCCATCATCACGTAATTGCCGACCCAAACGGGCAATTCCTCTCGGCTAAACGGATTTATCGCTCTCAGGCCAGTGTCGATTCCGTCTTTTTCGATCTCGATCTCATGGTCGGCCGGTTTTGCATTCTCGGCACGGATGTAAGCGATCTTCGACGAAACCTCCGCCGCAAAATTATCAAGATTTGCCCGAATGATGGGATGCTCGGCGGCGAGCACGATCGCATTCGCGCCGTAAATCGTGTCAATTCTAGTAGTAAAAACGCGAACGCGCCCCTTTCCGTGACCGCTCGAGCTTGTCAAACCGTCAACGATCGGGCAATAGAACAACGAGTCGCCCGATGCTTTAACTTCAAATTCTACGTACGCGCCCTCGGAGCGCCCGATCCAGTCCTGCTGCCGCTTGAGCACGTTTTGGGGCCAGCCGGATTCGATCTCGGCCATATCGTCTAAAAGCCTGTCGGCATAAAACGTTGTCTTGAGAAACCATTGTTCCAGATCCTTTTTCGTGACCGGATTGCCGCAACGCCAGCACAAACCACCGCTCGCCTGCTCATTCGAGAGCGTCGCCTGATCGTGCGAGCACCAGTTGACCTGCGTCATCCGCTTGTAGGCGAGACCCATCTCGTACAATTTCAGAAAAAACCACTGGTCAAATTTGTAATAATCCGGTCGATGAGCAGCCATTTGCCGCCGCCAATCGTAGCTGATACCGAGCCGTTCCAATTGGCCCCGCATCGCAATGATATTTTCCTCGGTCCAGTCACGCGGATTTACGCCGCGCTTGACCGCAGCATCTTCCGCCGGCTGGCCAAACGAATCCCAACCGATCGGGTGCAGAACGTTAAAGCCTCGTAGCCGTTTGTACCAGGCCACGGCGTCGCCCGCCGAATAATTTCGGACATGGCCCATGTGCAAATTGCCGGACGGATAAGGAAGCATCTCAAGCTGGTAAAATTTAGGCTTACTTTCGTCGATCTCGGCATTAAAGGCGCCGCTCTCCGCCCACTTCGTCTGCCACTTTTGTTCTACTTTTTTTGCGAAATATTTCTCGTCCATATCTGCAAGTCCCAAAATCCCGGAGTCCAAACTTCTAAAATGGCTGACGCCGGTAAAAATAGTAAGTTTAGCGAATAAACAACAGTCTATCCACTTCTTGACGTTCTAATCCTGAAATTGAATTTGTTTGAGTATCGCCGCGTCGCTAAAAATTGTCTAACGAGCGGCTAAGTAAGGGCGAGGCTGTTCGAACGGAACCACATGGGCAAATTGTAAAATACCTTCGCGATTTTGTCTATTTTTTTTGGAACGCGCCGGAAATCGTGATATTCTAGTCGGCACCTAGAGAATTGGGGAGATTAATTTATAAAGGACTTAATGATTACTAAAAAAGTTTTGCAGACCGTCGAAACTTGATCTTCTGACCGACCGGTTCGACCGTCTGCCCTGAAAAACAGGAGGCAAGATGATGGTGAACCGAATAAAACCAAATAATTACGTCGAGCGCGACAGGCTAACCCGGCGAGACACGGTTGACGCAATAAATTACATTTCCGAATCCCGTACACCCGCACAATCTCAACCACGACAGCTCGACGATCTGATCATGTCACTGGCAAACGCTCACGAAAACAGGCGTGCTCGTCAGGTAACGGAATGGGAGAGTATGCGGAGGCACAATGTTCAGACGGCATCGTAAATAAATGCGGACAGACCGAGATCATTGGCAGCGAACCCGCCGAATCCTCCTGATTTCGGCTTGCTTCCTGCTCCTAACTGTCCCAAGCGCATTTGCGCAACCAAACCTGGACGATCTTAGAAACAGGATCACAAACGGTTCAGTCGAAGATAAACGCGATGCCCTCTTTGAGATCCGAAACCTTCGAACGGCCGAGGCTTCGCGGATCGCGATCCCGGCGCTCAATGATCTGAACGAACTCGTTCGCGCAACGGCGCCGTCATCACTCGTATTCCTCCCAAAACCTGAGGCCGCCAATTTGATCATCCCGCTTCTGAAAGATAAGGCCGCATTCGTGCGCAGCGAGGCTGCATATGCTCTTGGCGAGGCGGGCGACGATTTAGCAGCTCGGCCGCTTATACAGACGATGCAAAAAGACAGTAGCGATCCAGCGCGCTCGGCCGCTGCGGCTGCGCTTGGCAAGATCGGCGATGTTTTTGCGGCTGACGCTCTTTCGGCGATTCTCCAGAAAAAGCCGCGTGGTACAGACGAAAATCTTCGGAGGTCGGCCGCGCGCTCCATCGGTCAGATCGCACAGATCATCCGAACCGGAAAGAAACGCGTCGAAACACCACAAAATTTTTTGCCGGAGAAATACAAGGATAGAAAACCGGACGCTGAACCCGTAACCAGTTCATTCCTGTCCTTCCGGAACGCCGTTCCAATTCTCATCAGTGTGCTTTTGAATCGAAAAGAAGTCGACGACGTGCGACGCGAAGCAGCATTCGCTCTCGGTGCGATCGGCGATATTTCAGCAAGGCCGGCACTTTCGGGTTATTTGAGCTCGCCGGATAATTATCTTGCCGAGATATGCCGTGAGGCGCTGCTAAAACTCGACGAGCCGAATTAATTTCTTCAAATTTCGCGGGAGATTTGGTTTAATTACTACATGCAGGGAATCAGCGCCGGGAAAACGGCCCCGACCGATCTTATCGGGTTTTACAATGAGGTTCGTGCCTACACCGAACGGCTATGCGAGCCTTTGGAAATTGAGGACTACGTTCCCCAGCCGTCAGTCGACGCATCTCCGCCGAAGTGGAACATTGCTCATACCACGTGGTTTTTTGAGGAGATGATCCTCAAAAAATACTCGCCAAATTACGAGGTTTTCGACGAACATTTCGGATTTCTTTTTAACAGCTACTACAACTCGATCGGTCAGAGAACCCAGCGCGACCACCGCGGCAGCCTCAGCCGGCCCACAGTTAAGCAGGTGGTTGCGTATCGAAAGTATGTCGACGGCAAAATGATCGAATTCCTGTCTGGAGAGATCTCCGCCGATGTTCGCGAACTGATCATTCTCGGTCTTAATCACGAGCAACAGCATCAGGAGCTTTTCCTGACCGACCTCAAATTCACTCTCAGCGTGCATCCGCTTTTTCCCGTATATCGAGAGGATTTCGCTCCCGTCGAACAAGCGGAATCTGGCACCGGCGATTTTATCGACATCGAGGGCGGAATACACGAGATCGGCTTTGAGGGCAAAGGATTTTGTTTTGACAACGAGCTCGCTCGGCACAAGGTGTATCTCGACGATTTCTCGATCTGCGATCGCCTCGTCACGAATGGGGAGTTCATCGAATTCATCGACGCAGGTGGCTACGCAGATTTTCGCCTGTGGCACTCCGAAGGCTGGGATTGGGTCAACCAGAACGAGGTCAAATCGCCGCTTTACTTGCACGAGCGTGCGGGCGGCTGGTGGCACTACACCCTCGCCGGATTACGAAAGCTGCCCAAGGGCGCACCCGTTTGTCATATCTCGTTTTATGAGGCTGCGGCTTACGCCGAATGGAAGGGTATGCGGCTCCCAACCGAGCCTGAGTGGGAAGTTGCAAGTGATCGTTTCGAATGGGGCAAGCGTTGGGAATGGACGAACAGTGCATACTTGCCGTATCCCGGCTTCACAAAACCTCTTGGCGCGGTTGGCGAATACAACGGCAAATTTATGGTCAACCAAATGATCCTGCGTGGCTCCTCGGTCGTCACGCCGCCCGGTCACAGCCGAAACACGTACAGAAACTTTTTTCACCCGCATTTGCGATGGCAATTTACGGGAATAAGATTGGCGAAATGAGGAATTGGCCACAGATAGACACCAATAAACACAGGACAGCAAATTCTGCTGCTTGATTTATCCCTGCCTTTATCTGTGTGTATCGGTGGCTAAATATCTTATGCAAAGCTCACATTCACCAGAACTAACCCAATTCGCCGAAGACGTCCGTCGCGGTCTTTCGTCAACACCAAAGGAACTCTCGTCCAAATATTTTTATGACGACGAAGGCACGAGGCTCTTTCAGGAGATAATGAAACTGCCCGAATATTACCTGACCGGCTGCGAATTTAAGATCTTCTCGACCCAAACTGACGAAATTTTAAGGGCCTTTGCAAACGGCGGCGGGTTTGACCTGATCGAGCTCGGCGCTGGCGATGGCACAAAAACCGCGGTTCTGGTCGATTATTTTCTCAAAAAGAATGTTGATATCTCGTACGCCCCGATCGACATTTCGCAGGAGGCTCTCGACGCCCTCTCCGAAAAGTTCTCCGCCGAATTTCCAACGCTCGCCATTGAGACACGTAACGGTGACTATTTTCAGATTCTGGAATCGTTAAAAGGCACCTCTGGCCGCCGCAAGATACTCCTTTTTCTCGGCTCTAACATCGGCAATTTCTCGCGAACGCAGTCAGTCGAGTTCTTCCGTCACCTGCGGGAGGTGATGAACCAGGACGATCTACTATTCATCGGTTTTGACCTTCAAAAGGACCCGCACGTCATCGCGAGCGCCTACGACGACTCGGCTGGTGTCACCGCGGCATTCAACCTGAATCTGCTGACGCGCATCAATCGCGAGCTCGGTGGCGATTTCGATCTTGAAAAATTTACACATTACGCCAACTATCGCCCGATCGAGGGCTCGGCCCGGTCGTTTCTGGTCAGCCGCGAGCGGCAAAACGTCCATATTGCTGCGCTCGAACGGTCCTTCGAGTTTGACGCGTGGGAAGCTGTTTTTATGGAAATTTCGCAAAAATACAGCCTTAGGATGATCGAAGATATGTCTCTCGAGAGCGGATTCGAGATCAAGCAGAATTTTTGCGACAGCCGGAATTACTATTGTGATTCCCTTTGGCGGCCAGCCGAAAAATGAACTTCACAATTCTCCGTTTCGACACGATCGATTCAACCAACAGCGAAGCGATGCGGGCAGCAAAGCTCGGCGCGGCCGAAGGACTGTGTGTAATCTCAGATCATCAAACGTCCGGACGCGGTCGGTATGGCCGAAAGTGGGTTTCAGACAAAGGAGCGGGACTTTATTTTAGTCTTGTTTTGCTCCCCAAACTTGACCCGCAATTTCTGCCGCTTATTACTCTTATGAGCGGCGTCGCGGCCTTTGACGCCCTAAAAGAGTTTGGCCTAAAACCCGATATTAAATGGGTAAACGATTTACTGGTCGGCGACAAAAAGATATGCGGCATACTCGCTGAGAGCGTCGAAACACCAACGGGGCTCGCCGTTGTTGTCGGCATCGGCATAAATATCACATCGCGAAATTTTCCCGTCGAGATCGCGGATTCGGCAACATCGCTCGAGTCAGAAACGGGCCGGCTCGTTTCGTCGGATGAACTCGCTGAGTCGCTAACCCGTTACTTATCTTATTTTTATGAAATATTGAATGGTGATCGCGGCAGCCGTGAAATTATTAAGCAGTGGCGAGAAAGATCAACCTTCTATAGCGGCAAGAGAGTTCGTGTAAATCTTGAGGGAGCAGCAATTGAGGGCGTGACAGACGGCCTCGAAGAAAACGGCGCGCTAAGAGTGAAGACAAATGACGGTTCGGTTAAAATCGTGCAGGCTGGTGATGTCGAGCGTCTAAGGCCAAATGACAAATGAAGAGACGCCTTTCGGAAATTCACCCGGCTATTTATCACACGCGAATCTGGCAAAAGCGTATGTTTCGCCAAATTGCCGACTTTGCGCGCGTCGGACGTTTTGCGGGTGAAAAACAAACGGACGACCTACGATTTACCTGCAAGAAACATCAGTCGCTTCTTAGACGGCGGCTTGGAGACTCGGACCCGCAGCTACAGGAAAACAAGGTCAAGAATTTACAAATAGCCTGTCCGACAATCGATGGTGTTTTGATAAAACCCGGGCAGACCTTCTCATTTTGGCGGCAGATCGGCGAAGCAACCGAAGATAAAGGATATTTTGAGGGAATGCAGCTTTCACGCGGCGAGGTCGTCCGTGGCGTTGGAGGCGGGCTGTGCCAGCTTGCAAATCTACTTTATTGGATGGCGCTGCACACGCCGCTCGAGGTCGTAGAGCGACATCATCATAGCTTCGACCCGTTCCCTGACGAGAACCGCGTTCTGCCATTCGGCAGCGGCGCTGGCGTATTTTACAACTACATTGACCTGCGTTTTTTCAACCCGACCGATCTTACATTGCAGGTAAGGGTGTGGCTGACAGACGAGCATCTTAAAGGCGCGATCTTCGCGAGCAGTGAGCCGCCGCACTCGTACCACGTATTCGAGAAGAATCACCGGTTCCTCGCCGAAAACGGTAAAACATTTCGCGAAAACGAGATCTGGCGTGAGGTCATCGATCGCAGAACGGGTAATCGCGTCGCCGAGGAAATGCTGGTCAAGAACTTTGCCGAGGTAAAATATGAATTGAGTTTTACGGCTGGAGAGTGTACTTTGTAAATACGCCGTACTTAAGGTTTTATGAATAACGAATTTGAATACGACCCGGATTGGGACCTCGACGAGGAATTTAACGAAGACCTGGCTGAATTTGACGGGTTCGACGATGAGCTCGATGAGGTCGCTGTTCGCACGGCCGTGATGCAAAAAGACAATATGATCGCTCTTTTGTGCATCAAGACAGCCTCAGTCGGGGCGGCAATTTGCCGCGTCGACCCGCGCGAAGATCATCCGGCCGTACAAATTTACGATGACGCAAATGCTGCGGTCGAATGGTTCACAAAAAGCTTACGGACAAGCAAAAATAACGGCTGGAACGTTGTATACGACGGACTACCTCTGCAGGGATAACCTGATCCGCTCATGCTGCTGGCAGTTGATATAGGCAATACTTCAACCAAGTTCGGTATTTTCGACGGTGAACATCTCCTTTCAAAATTTCTAATTTCAACTAATTCCGATGCAACGGCCGCACAGCTGAAATCCGCTGTTGGCCGCAATCTCGAGCTGCCGATCTCGCAGGCCATCGTCTGCTCGGTTGTGCCGAGATCTGAGGATTCGCTGACGGAATTTTTGCAAAATGAGTTTAGTGTTAAGCCCTTTTACGTGCGAAACGAATTAGATTTTGGCTTGAAGATCAGATACTCACCGCTTTCGTCGGCCGGAACGGATCGTCTGGTGAATTCGTTTGCTGCGGTGGAAAAGTACGGCACACCCTGCATCGTTTGCAGCTTTGGCACCGCCCTGACGATCGATGTCATTGATAGTGATCGCGTATTGCTCGGCGGCATCATCGCACCAGGTATGAAAACGATGTCAAGAGCGTTGCACCTCAACACAGCACTTCTGCCGGAGGTCGAGATAGAAAAACCGGAAAAGGTCATCAATTTTACCACCGAAGCAGCCATTCGATCGGGCATCTTCTACGGCTACGTTTCGATGGTGGAAGGGATAATCGAGAAGATCAAAAACGAAGTCGGCGGTAATCCCCAAGTCATTGCTACCGGCGGATTTGCGGCTTTGGTCGCCGAGAGTTCGGATAAAATTAATACAGTCGACGAAAACCTGTTGCTTGACGGCCTTCGGCATTTACACGATCGCATCAATCACACATAGGTCGGCAAAAATTTAGGCTTGCGGCGTGCCTTTGTCGCCTGTTCAAAAGCGAATGCGAGTTTGATCAGCGTCCCTTCGGTCCATGCCCTGCCAAAGAACGAAATGCCGATCGGCAGCTCACGGATGAACCCGGCGGGCACCGTAATGTTCGGGTAACCGGCGACGGCCGGCATCGACGAGCTGCCGACATAACCGCTGCCGCAATCGCCGTTTACCGTATCGATCATCCAGGTCGGCGCGTTAGACGGGCCGACGATCGCATCGAGCTTGTTCTTGTCGATTGCTTCATCTATGCCCTCTTCGCGTGCATATTTTCGGCACGTGGCAAGAGCGTCGCGGTATTCCTTGTCCGTCAAACGACCCTTTTTAGCCGACGATTCAAATATGCCTTGTTTGAAGTACTGCAGCTCCTTTGCGGCATTTTCGTTGTTAAATTTGATGAGGTCGTCAAGCGTTTTGTGCCGCGAACCACGATCGCTCAAATATCTTTCCAAACCGTCTTTGAACTCGTATTGGAGTACCAAAAACTCCGCATCGCCGAATTTGCGAAGATTCGGGAATTTGACATCGATGAGCACTGCGCCGGCACGCGTCATCGCATCGAGAGCCGCGTCCGTCACCTTGTCGACATCGGCGCGTCGCCCCCAATAATCTCGTGCGACCCCAATACGAGCACCTTTCAGGCCGTCAGCTTGGAGAAACGTTCGGTAATCGAGAAGGCTCTTGTTGTTGTCGTGCGTTGACGCCGCGTCACGCGAATCGATCCCGGCGATAGCCGTGAGCACGAACGCTGCATCCGAAACGGAACGGGTCATCGGCCCAGCCGTGTCTTGCGATTCGGCAATAGGAATGATCCCGCTTCGGGAAACAAGGCCGACCGTGGGTTTTAACCCGACAATTCCACAGATCGACGACGGGCAGACGATCGAACCGTCCGTCTCGGTGCCAATACCAACGGCGGCGAGGTTCGCTGAGATCGCTGCACCCGTCCCCGACGACGAGCCGCACGGATTGCGATCCAAAATGTATGGATTACGCGTTTGACCGCCGCGCCCCGACCAGCCGCTGATCGAGTCGTTGTCGCGGAAATTTGCCCACTCTGAGAGATTTGTTTTGCCGAGAATTACGGCACCTGCTTCCCGCATTCGCTCGACGATAAACGCGTCTTTCTTCGGTGTCGGAGCATCGACGAGTGCGAGGCTGCCGGCCGTCGTTTTCATCCTGTCGGCAGTGTCGATATTGTCTTTTATTACAACCGGAATTCCGTGCAGCGGGCCGCGCACCTTACCGGCCTTTCGCTCGGCGTCACATCTTGCGGCGATCTTCAACGCATCCGGATTTAGCTCGATTATCGCGTTAATTTTATTGCCAACCGTCGCTATCCGTTTGAGATAGCCCTGTGCGATCGTCTTCGCGGACGTCTGCCCGGACGCCATCGCGGCTTGTAACCCAGCAATCGTGGCCTCTTCAAGTCTAATCTCCGGCATCACCGCAAGCGATGTCTCGGGCCCAACGATCACTGCCGCACTGGCTGCGGCTGCCGCTCCAAGAAATTCTCTCCTTTTCATCGCAATTGTTCCCCCTTCGCTCTTTTCAAATTATTTTTCGCCTCTTCGAAATCTGGTTTGAGACGCAATGCAGCCTCAAATTGTTCAGCCGCCGAACCGTTCCGGGCTTTTCCCAATAATACCAGGCCAAAATAGTTATGAGCCTGAGCGTTGTTTGGGTCGGCCCGTGTTATTGATTCGATATGAGCCTGGGCCTCGTCGAAACGCTCTAGTTTTATCAGCGCAAATGTCAGATTCATCCTCGCATCGATATCTTCGGGTGTCAGGTATAGAATCCGCGTTAGGTTTTCGAAGGCCTTTTGGTAATTTTGCTGCTTGGAGTATGCGATAGCCAAGTTACGCAATGCAGGTATGAACATCGTCGGAGGATAGCTGGTGTCGCCGACCTTTGTCGCTCTTTCAAGCGTTGCTTCGGCCTCTGCGGTTTTGCCCTGTAACATTTGCGACAACGCGAGATTCGAATAGCTGCCGGCAACGCGCGGTGAGATCGAAACTGCCTTTGCAAAATCCAATTCGGCCTTGGCGTAGTCGCCCCTTCCAAAGTGGATCATGCCCATACCGTTTACTGCCGGGTAATAATCCGGCTGTATGTCAACCGAAGCCTGGCAAAACTGCTCAGCCTCATCGATTCTAGTTTCCGTTAGTAAATGACCACAAAGATTTTGAGCGATCAAGTAATTGTCTTTCGTGACCGCGAGTGTGTATCTGTACAGAGTCTCATTATCGGACCATTTACCTGCTTGTATGAAACTCAATGATGCCAAAATCACGACCACGATCGAAGCGACGGTAAAGAGAATTCGCCGATCTAGCCTCAGCGAGTCAGTGATCTCTGATACACCAAACACGACCATCATAAAGAGCCCGAAATACGGTAAATACGTATACCGGTCGGCCATCGCCTGTGCCCCAACCTGTACTAAGCCAATTACTGGAACCATAGTGCCGAGGAACCATAGCCAACCAACGAGAAGGTATTTTCTATTCTGAAATTGCCAAATACAGATTGCCGTAATTAAAAGAATAAAAGCCGTAGCCGCAACGACCTCGCCAAGATTGATCACCCTCTCATATGGATACCAAACAGCAAGTTTTACCGGCCAAAACGCCATTAAGACGTATTTCGCGTACGAGATAATAGAATTCTCTACCCGCAATTCAATCGGGAGCCGGTCCAGGGATTGGACCGCCCCGACCGATCGTTGTGCGATCACGGTCACAACGGCAGAAGCAATTGACAGCAACAAAAAAGGCCATTTTTCGACCAACAACCGGACATAATCTTTCGATTTGCCGTTACCGGATCGGCGTAGCGGCCAAATATCACAGAGGACGAGGACAAACGGTAGCGTGATAACCATTGGCTTCGCCAACAAGCCAATCGCAAAAAGCCCTAGGGCCGCGACGTAGTAGGTCGTCCACGGTTTGGCGCCGGCCCGGCACCAGCGAACATAACACCACATCGACGCGAACCAGAATACACCGCAAAGGACGTCCTTGCGTTCAGCGATCCACGCCACCGACTCGACGTGCGTCGGATGAACCAAAAATAAAGCCGCAACCGCGAAACTCTCCAATAATCTTCCGGTCATTCGCTCAAACACAAGATACGCGAGTACCCCGGTAAAGAGATGGAACATGACGTTCATTATGTGGTGGGGTCCCGGAAGCCCTCCCCAAAATTGCACGTCGAGTTCCAACGAGAGCCACGTTATAGGGTGCCAATTGCCCGTCTGAAAAGTCGTAAACGCCCACTTGATCGATTCCCAATTGAGGCCCGACAAGACCATTGAATTTTCGTA
>DAIRVI010000042.1:0-2824 GCA_036802885.1 Pyrinomonadaceae bacterium | reverse complement strand
GACTCCTATCCCATATCTGACACTTCTTGCAAAGTTGATCGACGAAGCCTCAGCAAAGTAGCGCGTCGGGCAAGAGATCTCGCCCAGCCGGTGGCCGAAATAGACGACCTGCGCGAGCATTTCATTATCGAAAACAAAGTCGTCCGAGTTTTCATCGAGCGGCAAGCTCTCAATAACGCTTCTGCGAAACGCGCGAAATCCAGTGTGATATTCCGATAGTTTGTAATTAAGGAGAATATTCTGGACAAACGTGAGACAGCGATTTGCTATGAATTTGTATAGCGGCATTCCGCCGCGACGAGCTCCTTTCCCGAGAATTCGTGAGCCAATGATGACATCATATTCCCCATACGCGATCATCGATGCCATCGGGACGATCAATTTTGGGGAATACTGATAATCGGAATGTACCATAACAACAATGTCCGCTCCGCGGCGAAGTGCCTCCCGATAACAGGTTTTTTGATTGCGACCGTAACCAAAATTACGCTCGTGGACAAAAACCGTCAATCCCAGTTCGCCCGCCAAAGCGACCGTTTCGTCCGAACTGCCATCATCGACAAGCAATATCTCGTCAACGACGTCGCGCGGAATATCGTCAACAGTCCGCTCGAGCGTCCGGGCCGAGTTGAAAGCAGGCATTACGACAATAATCTTATTATTATTAAGCATAAATTAACTGTTGGTATTCGGAAACTGCATTATACCAAACATTGGCTTTCACTCGCTGCGGAAAACGACCACAATTGTACTCATCGTATATACTTAAATCGAATGGAACAGCTCAAGGCTGAAATCGCACCACCCAAATTGATCTCGGCGTTGCGTCGTTACAATCTCTTGCCCGCGATTGTCTTTCTTCCCACGCGGAGGCGGTGCGACGAGGCGGCGTCTGAAGTTGCGATGGATAAATCTCAAAAGGCCGACCCTGAACGCCTTGCAAAGCGACAGCAGATCTTTAACGAATTTGCTTTGGAATTTCCAGAAGTTCTCGATCACAAACACAGTAAGGTCATCGTACAGGCAGGCGTCGCGGCTCATCACGCCGGCCATATCCCGTCGTGGAAACTGCTTATCGAGAAGATGATGTCGGGCGGATTGCTCAACGCTTTGTTCGCCACATCGACCGTTGCAGCAGGCGTCGATTTTCCCGCACGGACGGTCGTGATTACGAACGCGGACACTCGCGGCAACGATGGCTGGCGGGCGTTGACAGCGAGTGAGTTGCAGCAGATGACGGGACGTGCCGGACGTCGCGGACGCGATAATGTCGGATTTGTCGTGCTTGCCCCGGGCCAATTTCAGAACCCCAAAAAGATTGCCGAGTTATTGGGCGCTAAGCCCGATCCGCTGGAGAGCCGCTTCCGTGCAACATACACGAGCTTACTCAATCTCCTCGATGCCTTTGGCAACTTCAAGCAAGTTCGTGAGATCGCCGAGAAGAGTTTCGCCTTTCGCGAGAGTCGCCGGCAGAGCGCCGACAGCCGTCACGAGGACGGTGCCGAGATGCTGAGTGACCGAATCTGGGAGCCGTTCGAACGCCGGGCCACGGTACTCGATCATTTCAAATATCTCGATTTCAGATCAGAGACCGTAACCGGAAGCGGTAAATGGCTTGCCGATCTGCGGATTGACCGGCCGCTGCTCGTAGGCGAGGCGCTGAAAAACGGAATCTTCGACCAACTTACGATCTCCGAGGCTGCCGGACTGATGGCATCGGTCGCATCAGACGCCGATCGCAGCTACGGCGAAATGCGTGCGACCCGCCGGATGACTAACATTCTCGCGAATTTTGAAGATATAGTCGTGGCCGTTTCGAATGTCGAATGGAAGAACAAAGTCGAACCAACCGAGGAGATCAATTACTCCGCCGCCGCTGCAGCCGAACGCTGGACGGCCGGAATGGATTGGGACGAACTAGTGGATCGGACAAAGGCCGAAGAGGGTGACCTTGTCAGATTGCTTTCGCGTACGGGCGAGGCTTTGCGTCAGCTCGCTAATCTCCGAGACTCGAATCCGACCGCCGCCGCAATCGCGCAAACAGCGTCCGAAGCAATCCTGCGGGAACCTATCCGCTGAGTCACATCGTCTTAACCATTTCGTGCTGACTCAATCTTTCGTAAAACCCTCGGTTTGCGAAGAAACCCATCGCCGTCGTAAGCGATTTATCGATATTGATGACCTGCATCGAAAAGCCGTCAGCCATCTCGTCTTTCATTGCCCGAACAAGAGCGGTTCCGATCCCGCGATTACGTTGGTCTCCCGCAACCGCAAGCTGCGCAACCCGGCCGTACCTGGAAGAAAAGACGATATAACCGACGCACTTCCCCGACCTAAACGCTCCCTTGATCCGCTTAATGCTAGTGCTTCGGTTTACCGCCTCGACAGAGTTTTGCCACGACGGCTGGGTATCCCAAAAAGTTGTCAACAGATTCCAGTCGGGATCGGCAATGTCACGGATCTCTACGTCGGACGGTAACACGGATACACCGGTAATTTTCTCGTCGCATTGTAATAGAGCCAGGTCGCGAACTACCTGAAAATTCAGTTTTGTATATAGATCGATCGCCGCTGTATTTGTGGTTACGACCTCCAACAAAAATTGCTCGATGCCGCTATCCTTAAAAACGGGAAGCATCATCTCGAACATCGCCCGGCTTATGCCCTTTCGCCGGAATGCCGGCATTACGCCGGTGCCTGCGTCATATGCGGTCGGCCGGTCGTTCCATAACCCAAAACCATTAAGCGAAAACCCAACCAATCGATCGTTTTCCAAATAACCGACCGTGCGAGCAAGGTCTACGGCATTTACGTTTATGTGATT
>DAIRVI010000041.1:0-22392 GCA_036802885.1 Pyrinomonadaceae bacterium | reverse complement strand
ACGAGGAAGTGGCCGGAGTTGTCGGCTAAGATGTCGTCGTTGATCATGAATTCGATGAAGCCTTCGTCCTCAGATTCGATGGTGGCGAACGAGCCAACGGCGTAGATGGCTTTGCCGATGCGCATTATCAGGGAGCCGATGCCGGCGTCGTGGTGCGGAAAGTAGTTGAGGTGCGGCGGGCGGGTGCCGTCGGGTGTGACGAAAGTCCAGTCCGAACCATCCTGAGCCCAGCGGACGATGCCGCTGGCTTTGATCTCGATCTTTTGACCGCGTTTAACCTCAACGTCGGTCCGCCGCCACGTTTCGCGTCCCGAGATTTTATAAAAGCTCACGCCACGGTCGTCAACCACAACCTCAGCCCGCGGAACACGGATCTCACACATGTCACCACGATCCGCCGGAACACACCTCACCGCCTTGGCTAGATCCTGCCCCGAAACAGACGCGACCCCAGCCGCCAATGAAACCAATAACGCCGAGCAAACTATAGAGTTTTTCATACGTGTGATTTGTCGCTAATCAGAAAGATGCACGTCGAACGGAAATGGTTTGTTCGGGACATCTGCTACGTGACATCCTGTCTGGCTGTGCCTTCGATCTCCATTACAAGATCGGCGCCGTAGGCTTTTGCCGGCGTTTGGTAGCCCGGTTTTAAATTTCCCGCTAATATCTTTTCGGCGATGTTGAGAGCGGCGATCGCGGTCATCGTGTAGCCCTCGGGCCCTTGCAGACGAGATTCGACGCGGTTACCGTTTAGATCGCTCGCCTCGCCCCACATCAGGGTTTTGCCCTTCGCGCGTTCGGCGTCGTTCGGCCCGCCGGCGGGAATTTTCTTCTGCAAGTAGCCTTGAATCGGGCCCATCGCGAGCAGCCAGCCGAGATAGCGTGCGGCCTTCATCATTTTGAGATTCGACGGCGGAACAACGGTGAAAACCTCGATATTTGGAATTCCGGTCGAATAGAACGCGGTTGCGACATCGCCCCAGGGAATCGTAACGCCCGTCTTTGTGACCTCGCCAAAATCTATTTCACGGGTCTTCCACGCCGCCGGAACGCCCGTGATCTTGCCATCTTTTCGAATAGCCCCGCCTTTACCCACATTCATTGTCATCGTCGCCTGCGTGCCGTGCGAGAGTCTTCCCATGCCGTAAAATGCCAGCGACAGATTCGTCGCCGTCGGAAGGCGATCTTTCAGATGCCGTGCGAGACAGTCGCTCGGAACAACGTCAAACCCGACGCCGGGCATAACCATGATCCCCGCTTCCTTCGCCTTTTTATCCATTGCCGCGCACGCCTCAAAGACCGCGATCTCGCCCGTAATATCGGTGTAGTGTTTCTTATTACGCAAACACGCCTCGACCATCAGTCGCGATGTGATCGAAAACGGTCCGGCGCAATGCAGGACCATATCGACTTCCTGCAATGCTGCATCGAGCCTGTCGGTTTCGTCGAGCGAGAAAACGCGATATTCGAGATGATGCTTTTTCGCAAGCTCCTCAACAGCTATTGCATTCCGTCCGGCGAGAATTGGCGTCATACCGCGTTCAACCGCAAAACGCGTGATCAACTCGCCCGTATAGCCGTTTGCTCCGTAAATCAAAAATGTATTTGCCATATTGCAAAGATTTTCACGCAAAGCCGCAAAGGACGCAAAGTAGAAAGCCGGATAAATGGCCAGAAGTAAACTAATCCAATACTTCTGCGAGGATATTCTGGACACGTCCGACCTTGCCGTCGATCAACCTTACCTTTATTCCGTGCGGGTGATTGGCAGAATTGGTTAGAACGTCTTTGACGATGCCGACGGTCTCTTTGCCAGTTCGCTGATCCTGCTTCAATACGATGGCAACCTGTATGCCGGGACGAATATTTTTTCGTTGACGATGCGGCATATTAAAACAGCTTCAAATTCGATTTCTGCGTTTCGCTGAGTTTATCCAAAAAATCCTCGCGGTCAATTTCCTTCGCACCCAGAGCCTCAAAATGCGGGGTCATTACCTGCGAATCGAGCCACGTTGAGCCGCGCGATCTCAGGTGATCGATCAAGAAAAGGAGAGCCAGTTTTGAGGCATTCGGTGTCTTGTAGAACATACTCTCGCCGCAGAAAACGCCGCCCGCATCGACGCCATACAGGCCGCCAACGAGATTGCCGCTTACGTCCCAAGCCTCCACGCTGTGAGCCATACCTTCGCGGTGTAGTTCAGTAAACACCTGCTCAAATTCAGTCGTGATCCACGTCCCTCGCTGGCGTGGCCGTTTAGTGAGCGAGCATTCGTGTATGACGCTGCCAAAATCGTGATCGATGGTAAACGTCAGTTCACACTTGCGCCGAACTTTTTCGAGACTTCGGGGAATTCGAAGATCGGCAAATTCAAGGATCGCACGCCATTCGGGACAATGCCATGGCAGCGGGATTCCGTCCGTATACCATGGAAAGATGCCTTTCAAATAAGCTTCGCGGACATTTTCGACCGTCAATGGGGTGCCAAAAGAAACGACGTCGTGCGAGCGAAAAAGGTAGTTTCCGATCGATACCCATTCCGGATATTCAAAGGTTCGCGGATCGGGGAACACATGCAAAGGCATAAGACATTTTTACCACAGAGTCACAGAGGGCACAGATAAGACAAAGAGAAATCAACAATCTGCATTAATATCTCTGTGTTCTCTGTGCCTCGGTGGTGAATCTTCTTAAACAGTTTTTAGCTTCCACTTTCCGCGTTTGAATAAAAGACCACTCGCGACCGCCAACAGCGAAAACGCAAGCGTTATCGCCCAAAAAACACCCGCTGGGCCCATTTCAAACCGATACGCGAGAGCGTAAGCGAGCGGTATCTCAAAAATCCAGAAAACCAGCAGATTGAGATACGTCGGCGTCCACGTGTCACCGGCGCCGTTAAACGCGGTTTCGAGAACCATCCCAAGGCCGTAAAACGCAAAGCCGTAGGCGATGATATGCAGGGCAGACGTCCCATAACTCAAAACCTCGGGTTCCTGAGTAAAAATACTGATTATCTCGTGTGAAAAGAATAAGAAGATCAGTCCGATCGCAAAGTAAAACAAGGCGTTGAAAGATGCTGCTTTCCAAACGGCGGCCTCGGCGCGTTCGGGCTTTCCGGCGCCCAGATTTTGCCCAACCATCGTCGCCGCAGCATTACTAAGGCCCAGGGCCGGAAGCAAAGCAAACATAACGACGCGTAATGCGATCACATATCCTGCGATAGCTACCTCGCCGAAACCCGCCATTATCGGCATAAGTGCTGTCCAGCTCGCAGTGGCGACGAGCAATTGGAAGACGCCTGTCGATGAGAGCTTGATCAGCTTCCACAACAACGCCGGATCGAAGCGCCAGCTCTCCCGATCTACATGAATTCGCCCGCCAAACCGGAACAAACACCACGCCGCGTACAGAACACCGACGCCGCGCCCGATCGTTGTCCCAACCGCAGCCCCCGCAACACCAAGTTCTGGAAAGAATGCTACGCCGAAAATGAAGCACGGCGAAAGGATCATATTCAACCCGTTTGCAAGTATCAGGACACGCATCGCAATTGCGGCATCACCAGCCCCGCGAAATATCGCATTCAGCAGAAAAATAAAAAGCACTACGGCATTTCCACCGACCATGATCCGCATAAAGAGCGAGCCTTCCTCAAGAATGTGGGGTTTGGCACCTAACAATGTGAGTATTTGGGGAGCAAATACGATGCCGATCGCACTGATGACAAGAGAAACGATCACGCCGCAGTAGATGACGTGAGCGGCCGACTTTGCGGCTCCCTTCGAGTCACCTTCACCGGTCCGGCGTGCGACCGTCGCAGTTGCGCTGATCGCAAAGCCGAATGCTACGGCGTAGATGAGCGCCATAACGGACTCGGTCAAGCCAACAATTGCTACCGAATCAGCACCCAGCTTGGCGACAAAAAATATATCGACGACCGCGAAAAGGCTCTCCATGCTCATTTCGAGTATCATCGGCACGGCAAGCAGAAAGATCGCAATGCCGATCGGCCCTTTGGTAAAATCACGCTGCGAACCGCGTATCGCTTCGCGAATGAACGCCCAAAATGAATTATCTACTGCCTCCGCTGACGGAGTTTCAGAATTTATCGACATAAAACATTGACCTAATTACGGATAGCAAAGCACACTTTAGGTGCCTGAGATGTTCGGCACGATTGACAGACGGTCAATCACGAACATTAACTTGAGGACGATCTAGCGGATGGCCGGTTTCATAGTTTTTTGAATATAGCACAGGCGTTTTACAATGTGAAACTTTCAGTTCGGACCGTTTCGAACCTATAATGACTTGCAACAAAGTAAATTGAATATGACTAACCAGTCGCGGCGCGAGTTTTTGAGACAATTGGGAACGATCACGGCTTTTGTCGTCGCGGGCCGGGCCGGCCGGAGCGTATTTGCGGCTGGGGAAGCGAGTCCATTCGAAGTTCTCGTTGTTGGAGATTCGTTGGTTTGGGGACAAGGCCTTGAGGAGAAAGATAAGTTCTATTCTCTAACGGCAAACTGGCTGCGCGACGGTGCTTTTAACAACCGACGTGAGGTAAGTGTAACAGTCAACGCCCATTCCGGCTCCACGCTTAAATTCCACAAAATGGAGGCCGAAAAGTATCGTCGTGCGGGTTGCGACGAGACCTTTTATCATAAGCCAGAGGTGAACGTCGGTTTTCCGAGTGTATGGAAACAGATCGAGGTTGCTGCCGATCGATACAAGACGGCCGGCATAAGTGGCGGGGCTGATCTAATAATGTTGACGGGCGGCATTACCGACATCTCGGTGGCAAAAGTACTCGATCCTTTCGGAGATAACCGAAAACTTGTACCACAAATCGAAAAATATTTGCGCGACGATATGTTTGATGTCATCGAACACGCCGCAACGAATAATCCAAACGCGCTGATCGCCGTAGTGGGCTATTTCCCGATACTCTCGCCAAAGACGCCAGGCAGTAGATTATTTAATAACTGGCTCGAATCGATGAGCTTTCCCCGCGCTCTAAAACCGATCGCAAATAACGGTGTGATCCGGCCAATATTTTTTTCCAGATTACGTAAGAAAGGCATCTCACGCTCTCGCATTTGGTTTGACCAGTCAAATAGGTGCCTGCAGCAAGCGGTCGATAAGCTTAATGCTGCGTACGACAAGCCTCGCGCCGTTTTTATCAAATCTCCGATTACGGAAGACACATGTCTCGAGACACCGGGTTCACTGCTTTTCCGAATGAATAAGAAAGGTGTTGTCGAGGATCCGCTTTATCGCGAGCGCGCCGCCGATTGCGGCAGGACACTGCGTGAATTGAAAAAAACGACCGGCATCGATTATCCGGTTCGCCTGTGCGAGATCGCGGCGGTCGGCCATCCAAATCCGGCCGGTTCGCAAGCATACGCCGAGGCGATAAAAACAACTCTCACGCCCATTCTGTCGAAGGTAGATCCGTAAATTATTTTTAATCAAGCTCACGAACCGTTATACTTCAGATTCGGGAACGGTATGAAGATAGCGGTAGCAATGAGCGGTGGTGTCGATAGTTCGGCGGCAGCCGCGCTTTTGAAGGAGCAGGGGCACGAGTTGGTCGGTTTTACGATGCAGCTGTGGAATCAGCGCCGCGGTATCAGTGTCGATGAGAATGGCGACCCTTTGCCGTCGCGTTGCTGCTCGCTCGACGATGTTTACGACGCCCGGCGCGTAGCTGAGGGATTGGGCTTTCCGTTCTACGTACTAAATCTCGAGCGAGAGTTTGAAACCTCAGTAGTCGAGCCGTTTGTTCAGAGCTATCTCGACGGCGAAACTCCGATACCGTGTGTCGCCTGTAACTCGCGTTTAAAGTTTGCATCGCTCGATCGAATGGCATTGAGTTTGGGCTGCGAAAAGGTTGCGACCGGTCATTACGCCCGCGTCGAATATGACGAAGCAGCGAACCGATATCGCCTTTTTCGAGGAAAGAATCATTGGAAAGATCAGAGCTACTTTTTGTGGGAATTGACGCAAGATCAGCTTTCCCGATCGTATTTTCCCCTCGGTGAGATGCAAAAAGAAGAGGTCCGTGACATCGCCCGCGATGCAGATCTTTATGTTGCGGAAAAGCAAGAATCACAAGAGATCTGCTTTGTGCCGGACGGCAAGTATTCGGAATTTATCGACCGCTATCTTACGCACGAAGGGCGTTCGGACGAATTGCCGCCGGTCGGTGACATTGTAACCACTGCGGGCGACACGGTCGGAACGCACACGGGGGTTCATCGATACACGGTCGGGCAACGGCGCGGTTTGGGAATCTCGAACGAGCGGCCGCTCTATGTCGTGCAGATCGAACGTGCCAAAAACCGGATCATCGTCGGCGAGATGGACGAACTCGATTCCATTGAGTTTATGGCAAAAGGTGCCAATTGGGTCGCGTTCGATGAGCCAAGAGAACCTGTTCGCGCCTCGGTGAAGGTTCGATATCGACATGATCCAGCGCCCGCGACAATTCACGCTTTGGCGGGCGGGCGGGCACGTATAGTATTCGACGAACCGCAGCGTGCGATAACGCCCGGCCAGGCAACCATTTTTTATGACATTGACGGCGGCGACGAGGTTGTCGGCGGCGGTTGGATAGTCAAGATCCAGGAGTAAAACATTATGCCAAAAGAAAAGAAGAGGCTAAGTAAAAACGCCAAAGCTGCTCTAAAGGCGATCAACGATTCGAAATTGCTTGCCGCCAGTAAGGCTGCAAACGCTACGACCGCCGGGCAGGAATTTCGGGCGGCACAGGTCACGCCGAGAACAACAACCGCCAATAAACTCCGGCCCGAAAAGAAGCGCGGTTAATGCAAGTTTTTGCCGTCAGAAACAAAGAGACGCCGAGCAGCGGAAGTTAGATCTCCGCGGCCCGGCGCCAAATATTTACGAACGGAATTATTTTGCCTTCAAAATATCACGAATTTCCGTAAGCAGCGTTTCCTCCGCAGGTGGCGGCGTTGCGGCTGCCAACTTAGCGAAGTACCCCATCGCTGCCTTTGCGATCATAAACATTACAAAGCCGACGATCAAAAACGTGATAATGTCGCTTATCAACTGACCGTATCGCAGAAGCGGAGCGCCTGCTTTCACAGCCGCGTCGATTTGTTCGCCGGTCGCGCCTGCGGCGAGTTTGCCGCTCAGGTCAAAAAACTTACTTTTGAAATCGGTCCCGCCGGTCAGTAGCCCGACGAACGGCATCACGATGCCCTCGGTAAACGTAGTTACGATCTTTCCAAAAGCGGCGCCCATGATCACGCCGATGGCGAGATCGAGAACGTTTCCGCGCGCAATAAAAGCCTTAAAATCGTTTAACATAAAATTATCCTTCCTTTTTAAATTTGACTTGATAAAACGTAAGCTTTGGAATTATATATCGGAAAACATCAATATACAAAACGAAAAGGGTGGGAAATCCCACCCTTTTTCAAAGTTTCAGAGATTTTTAGAAGCTCAGACTGCCGCTGCGTCGGCAGACTCCTCGTCCTCTGTTTCATCGTCGTCGTCATCATCATCGGCTAGATAGGCGGCCGAATCATCTGCCTCGTCGACGTCCGCGATGGCCGCAACTGTTTCAGGTTCTTCGTACTGTGCGGCCGCAGCGACGGCCTCTTCTTCCTGAGTTTCACGAGCCTTGAGCATACTGCAGCTACCTTCGAGAATGGCGCCTTCCTCTATGATCAACCGAGGCGAATGTATATTACCCATAACCCGTGCGGTGCGACCGAGCTGCAATTTTTCGCTCGCGACGACATCTCCGTTGACGGTTCCATTTATCATCGCGGCTGCGACCATTATGTTGGCGTCGACTTGGCCGTTTGTTCCAATTATCAAGGTACCGGCCTCGGATGAAACCGTTCCGATAAGATGCCCGTCGACACGCAGCATCGCGTGAAACTCCGTTTCGCCTGTCAGCGTTGTGCCGTGTCCGACGAATCCGCTCAGTCGGCCCTCTTTAATATCGCGGGCCATCGCATCGCTCTCGGATATTGCCCCGCGACCCGCGACCGGCGCAGTCTCGCTTGCATAACGATATGCCGGCTCGACCGGCGTCGACTCCTTAACGTCAACCGAATCCGATTCGTCCGATCTGATTCCCCTTCCCATTCTGATCATATTGTTAAACCTCTCTCAAAAATTTTACCGCTAAAATAGTTCGAATTATTGGAAATCACCGGAATATCCAGCTCGACGCTTTGGTGTTGACCAAATCGAATGCACAAACTCATTCGTACCAATTATTCCCCTCTCATCGATAATAGATGACTTTTCCAATGTGTGTCTAGTTAATTTTTAAAGTTGTCAAACGGTGATTAGCGTGTCAGAATCCCTAAGTTTAGGAGGCGCACGAGTAAAGTTGAAGGCTGAGACTAAAACAAAAGGCAAACTGCTCAAGAAAATGGGCAATGCTATCGCTGATTTTTCGATGATCGAAGAGGGCGATAAGGTGATGGTCTGCCTCTCGGGCGGCAAGGACAGCTATACGATGCTCGACCTTTTGCTCGACGTGCAAAAACGTGCGCCGGTTAATTTTGATGTCCTCGCGGTCAATCTCGACCAAAAGCAGCCTGATTTTCCCATAGAGGTTTTGCCGAATTATCTAGAGGGTATCGGAGTCAAATACAGAATTGTCGAGGAAGACACGTTCTCGATCGTGACGGCGCATATTCCCGAGGGCCAGACGTATTGCTCGCTCTGCTCACGCCTGCGACGCGGCATTTTGTATTCGGTCGCGGTCGAAGAGGGCTGCACAAAGATCGCTCTCGGGCATCACGCCGATGACATCATCGCGACGTTTTTAATGAATCTGTTTTACGTCGGCCAGCTAAAGGCTATGCCGCCGATCCTCCGCTCGGACGACGGCCGCAACACGATCATCCGACCGCTTGCGTATTGTCAGGAAAAAGAGATCACGACTTATTCGGATGAGCAAAATTTCCCGATCATTCCCTGCAATTTATGCGGTTCGCAGCCAAATCTCAAACGCGCCCGCGTCAAACGGCTAATAAATGAATTGGAAAAAGAAACGCCTTTTATCCGCAGCTCGATGATGACCGCCCTGACGAACGTGACGGGCTCACACCTGCTTGATAACGAGCTATATGATTTTCGCAATTTCGAGCCGATGATCAAACGCATTCCCGCCGGCCACGGTTCGGTCGAGAAAGAACTCGACGACGTGTTCGACCACAGCGAACCCGCATTTGCACCAAACCTAATGGCGGTAGCGGGTCTCGAAGCGATCGAACAATAATACCCAAATTCAGATCACGCGTTGCCGAGCCGTCCGTAATTCCTATTTAACTTTCCTCGGAGTAAATAGCTTGTCGTCGATCTTTACGTTGTGTTTGACCGACTTGAATGTGGTGACAATGTTGCCGTTTCCGATGTTATAACTCGTGTTTTTGAAAGCGACCTTTACGCCGTCGACATCGCGATAATCGTCAAGGGTTACCGTGTATGGGACCTTTTGCTCGCTCGTACTGGAGGAGATAATGCCCTCGCGTTTGCGGAGCAGAAATGTCCTGGTCGAATAATATTCAGTGTAATTCGAGCCGACGTTCGGCGTGAATTCGACGACATAGCATTCGTCGTCCCCGACCTTTGCGGTGCGAAGCACCTCGACTTTCTTGAAAAGTGTCTTCCAGTCGAGGATGCCATAAAACAGGGACGAAAGTTTTACATCGTCGAGCCGTTTGCCGGTGTATTTATCGGTCGGAGCAAACGAATATATCTCCTGACCGCCCGCGCCGTCAAAATATTCCCAGCCGCGAGCGATCTTTTTGCCGAGAGCACTAAAAGTCGTTTCAGTCGCCGTTTTATCAGGCGCCTTTGAATACAATTTACCGAAAGCGGTGACACCCTGATTTTCGAGGTCGGTGCTGAAAGTGGAAACGCGGGTGGTGAGCTTTCGCCAGTTTGCCTCGCCGCCCGACGCGTCGATCGCCTTTTGCATCAACTCATGGGCGGTAATCGTGACTTTAGCTTCGGACGGAGCGTCTGAGCGTTTGAATTCAGATTCACCCTCGGGCTGTGTGACGACGACGCTGGACAATTTGCCAGCCGCATCACGTTTTGCCCTAAGCGAGTAAGTGTCAGGCAGAGGCGACATCGCGTATGCATCCCTTGATTTTTCGTTCAAAGCGTACGGCTGTTGGCCGGCAATGTTAAATGTAACGACGCCGTCCGATTCTTTGATCTCGATCGTGCCCTTTCCGTCGGGCGTCGAGTATTTGCCGACCAATTCCTTTGCACCGCCACTGACAATGACCGGTGCGTCAGGTTTAGCCAGTGTGCCGTCAGCATTAATTCTCGGTAAGGTGTAATTTCCCTGCGGCTGCTGTAGATAGAGCGCCGTTGCATCGCCTTGTTCCGGCGTGAACTTTACCGCAAAACCTTCAATATCGCCCATTTTAAATTGCCGCGGGGCGGTTCTTTTCAGGGTGTACGGCATTTGACCCGGCACGACCAGCATAAGGTTTTCGCCAACGATCTTTACTTCGAGATCCATATTGGCGGCCTCAAGACGATACTTTCCGATCAGCCTCTCCATGGTTTTGACCGGCAGTTTTTCACCCTCATCGACTTTATTGTCACCGAGCAGATTTTGCCAGATGATTGACATAAGGTCGTTTCCGAGGTTCGAGGCCGTGACGTTTGTGAGCATCACAAAGCCAAGTTTTTTCTCCGGTATCATAGCGACCATCGAATTAAATCCGTCGATGTTACCGCCGTGCTGGACAACTTTTAGCCCTTTCCAGTCCTGCAAAAACCAGCCCAATCCATAGCTGGCTGTTCCGGCGATCTTCATCTGCGGCTTGAGCCATTCGCCGTAGCCTTTTTCCGAAAGGAGTCGCTTACCGCCCACCGTGCCGCCGTTGAGAACGAACCGCAGCCACTGTCCCATATCACGGGCGGTCGAATTGATTGAGCCGGCCGGTGCGACCTCGTCGATTTCACGAAAAGGCTGCATTACCGTGGCTTTCGTGTCGAAATTGAAGTTATAGCCGTAAGAATAATCTTTCGCCTTTTGCATCTGCTTCATCGACATCGTGCTGTTCGTCATGCCCAACGGGGCAAAAATGCGTTCCGGCACAAATTTATCCCATGGCTTTTTCTGCACCTGAGCAACGATCTCGCCGGCGGCCGTGAACATAATGTTTTGATACTGGAATTTTTCGCGGAGTTTGGCTGTTGGTTTGGCCTGTGCCGCGACCTGGATCAATTCTGCCCGATTCAGCTTGCCGGTGATCATCGCTAGATCGGTACGGTTGAGGCCCGATGAGTGGGATAAAAGATCGCGGATAGTGATATTTTTATCCGTTTCGGAGTCGAACATCTTGAAATACGGCAGCGCCTTTTTCGGCGAATCGTCAAGCGAGAGCTTGCCCTCGTCGGCGGTCATCAAAACGGAAAGCGCGGTAAACGCCTTGGTTGCCGAACCGATGGCGAACTGCGTGTCGGGTGTGACGGCCATCTTGTTCTCAAAATCCTTATAACCAAAGCCTTTCATATAGATGATCTGGTCATCCATGACGATCACGAGCGACATTCCGGGAATGCCAAGCTCTTTTCGGCGTGCCTCGGTCTTGCTTTCAATTGTCTGAAGTTGATCGAAATAAGACGAAAATTTGGCCACAGCCGGGGACTGAGAGTAACCGATTTGCGGCAGGGCGACAGTTGATATAGAAAACAACAATAATAAGGATAGAAAAGGGCTGGATATCGATTTTTTCATTTGGTTTCTTCGCAAAGATCTATGTTGATTCATTACGCCTAACTTTAACAAAAGGTTTTGTTTGAGATTTGTATATTCGGACATACAATGTACAAAAATCGTACGAATTTGGAGGACGCTGATATGCGCAAAGTAATATTCGGCGGAGCGAGCAGTTTGGACAATTTTTTTGCCCGAAAGGACGGCTCGGTGGATTGGCTCGTTTGGAGCGATGAAGTTACGGAGCTGATGAACGACTTTTGGCCGCGTATCGATACTATCGTGATGGGACGCAAAACGTTTGACTTTGCGATGGCGAGCGCCCCACCGCCGGTCGATGGTGTTGATGCGGAAAACCCATACGGCGATATTAAGAGTTATATTTTTTCACGAACGCTGCCGCCAGGGCCAACGAAAGGTGGGGCCGAGATAGTTTCCGAAAACCCAGGCGAATTTGTACGCAAACTAAAGCAGCAGGAGGGCAAGGATATTTGCGTCATGGGCGGCGGCGATCTGGCCCGGTCGCTGTTTGAGGCAGGCGTGATAGACGAGATCGGTTTTAATATTCACCCTGTTTTGCTTGGCTCAGGCGTCCCGCTGTTTCACGAAATGACCCGACAGATCGACCTCGAACTGCTCGAATGCAAGCCGATGAAAAGCGGCTGCGTTTATCTTTCGTACCGCGTGGTAAACTAGTTCGCTTATGACCTCTGACAACGTGCAAACCGATCTGGCTATGACGGCCGAGATCAAACTCTATTACGATCTATATATTCCCGAAAATGTTGACAGACCCGCGCCGCTGCTGATCGCCGTGCACGGATACGGGGCGCATAAGCGGTATATGATGCGTGAGGCCCGGCTGGTCGCGCCGGATAATTTTGTCATCGCCGCAATACAGGCACCACATCCGCATTACCGGCAGACGGACGACGGTTATCGCATCGGCTTTGGATGGTTGTCGGATCACAAACCAGAGGAATATGTGCGAGTGCACCACAGATTTGTGCTCGATGTGATCGATAAACTGGCTGCTGAAAACACGATCGATCGCGAGCAGGTCTTTCTCTACGGTTTTTCTCAGGCGTGCGCCCTCAATTTTCGCTTTGCCTTTACGCATCCCGATATATTGCGAGGAGTGATCGGTGTCTGCGGCGGCATTCCGGGTGATCTGGATACTAATACCGCATACAAACCATTCACCGCCGAGACTTTTTATCTCTATGGCGATGATGACGAATTTTACACGCAGGAGCAGTTTGCCGGTTTTAATGACAAGCTCGCTTCTTTATTGCCGAATTACCGATCGACACATTACGCGGCTAAACACGAGATAACATCCGATATGCGCTCCGATATAGGTAAATGGCTGAGTGATTTTATTTGACAACGAGATTTCTTATCTCAACGAGATCCTGAAGCTCAGCGGGTAAAATTACCTCTGGCACTTCTTCACCTTTTTCGTTCAGAACCATATCGACTTTGAGGGCTTCGGCGCGCGTACGTGCAAGCAAGGTGCGCGGGCCGTAGAGTGTAAAAGTTGCCGTCTTACCCGGCAGGCCCTTCACGTCGATCGTAAAGGAACGTTCGACGCGTTTTTCGCCAATACGGAAGAATATATCGACCACTGTGTTGAGCACGACAGCCCTCGGACTGTCGACGCGCACGGGTACTTGTTTTGCATTGAAGTCGCCTTTTTTGCCAGCGAGATCGATCGCCTCCGTTTCGACAAAATCCACCGTGCCGATAATGTTCGCCGGCCCGCGAACGCGGATCTTTTGCGGCACAACCGAGGTGCTATAAATCTCATAGCCCGGCGCCGGATTTCCTACGGTTTGGGCTTTGACCTCTATTTCCTTTTCCTCAACGGCTTCCAGCTTGACCGGAATACGGATCGGCAAAACCTCTATAAGTTTTACACCCTGCGGCAAAGGGACGGATACATTTTCGGGCGTCAACGAGATAACACGATCTCCGGGTGGAACATCGGTAAGATCGAGCATTGCTGCCAGATCAGCCTTGTTTATCTGGTCGATCTTTCGCTTGTCGCCGCTGATCACAATCTCGACATCGGCCTGTGCGTTTGTGACATCGGTATTATTTGAAACACTGAGATTGAGCGGAACGGTCAGCCGCTTTGTCGTGGGCGTGCTCAGGCCCGTGACTCCAAACCAAAGGCCAAATGTGATCACGAGCGCCATGAGCTTGATCGCCCAATCTTCGAGAAAGATCTTTCTGAGGATGTGTTTGAAAAAGAGCTTTCGGGGTTTTTTTGTTTTCTCGAGGTCCATTTAAGGAGCAGGTAAAATCAAAAATTTAACTAAGCAAATACAAAACAATCAAATTCTTCTCTATATGGCCGTGATATCGGTCTCGGCTTCTTTCATAGCCTTTGGCACCACTCGACGCGATTCGATCATCGGTATCTCAAGTGCGTCTAAGAGGAATTTGCGAAGTTGGTTAGTGTCGATATTGCGGCGGACCTCGCCGGCCTCGACGTATGTTATCAACCCTGTTTCCTCCGAAACAACTATCGAGATCGCGTCAGAACCCTCGGTAATTCCTATCGCCGCGCGATGGCGCGTGCCGAGTTCGCGTGAGATCTCAGGGTTTTTTGTCAGCGGCAGAAACACCGACGCAGCCGCGAGTCTTTCGTTTTGAATAATTACAGCGCCGTCATGCAACGGTGTTGATGGGTTGAATATCGTAACCAGCAAGTCGTAACTCAGGTTAGCGTCGAGCTGAACGCCGGTGTCTACAAAATTACGCAGGCCGATGTTTCGCTCGATGACTATAAGCGCGCCGGTCTTTTCTGACGCAAGCGTCGTCACCGCGAGAACGATCTCATCATAAACACTGCCGCCGAACTGTCCACGCTGGCGTTTCAGGATCGGAAAACGGAGCCGGTTTGCAAAAAATATCAGCGCCTGCCTGATCTCTGACTGAAACAGTACGATGATCGCAATACCGATAAAGCCGACCGCGTACCGCAAAACAAATTCGAGAGTCGAAAGGTCCTGAGCGACCGCAAACCAATACAGCAGAGCAAGTATGACCATTCCAACGACAGTCGGAACCGCACGCGTACCACGCAAAAGCTTTAAAACGACATAAACGATAATAAAAACGAGAGTAATGTCGAGGACATTTCGCAGCGTATTCATCGTCGGGATGTAGTTAGTAAACTCCATCTATTTCATAGCCGGAGAGCGAAGTCGCACCCATTCCAAGGCAAACCAATGCCATAAGAATAGCACAGTAATAAACTTAGTTAATCGGAAAATTGAGGGGTTAACCTAGGCCTCGAACGGTATCTCGGCGTTTTGTAGGACGCCTAACTCGTTTCGCGCGACACGCTCCAATAGTTTTTGATCGTCAAACATTTTGACCAGGCCGTTGACTATCGCGTAACGAGGCTCGTCGGGGATCGTGACGGGAAGATTGATATACGATCGCATAAACTTGTCGATACCTTCGAGCAGGGCACCGCCGCCCGTGAGGATGATACCGCGATCGTAAATATCGGCGGCGACCTCGGGCCGCAATTCGGTCAAAGTGTCTTTGACTCGCAGGGCGATGCGGCGGACGATAGCCTCAACAATGGGGTATATTTCGCCGGCTGTGATCTCGACCGCACCCGGACTACCTGTCTGAACGTCTCGGCCTCGGACCTCGATTGTCTTAGAAATATCGTCAGGTAGAAACGTAGATGCAAACTTTGTCTTTAGCATCTCAGTTGTTTCTTCGCCGACCTGCAGGCCGCGGTGACGCCGGAGATGCGTTGCGAGACCCTCATTTATAGAATTACTGCCATAGCGTTCGGACGCGGAATGGACGATCGAACCCTTTGCGACGACCGCAATATTTGTCGTTCCCCCGCCAATGTCGACGATTGCGGTAGCTCGTTTGTCGGTCGGCAGGACACCTGCGCCGAAAGCCGCCGCAAGTCCCTCTTCCATCATAAAGACTTTGCCGATGTGTGCCTCTTCGGCAGCGTGAAAGAGCGCCCGCTGCTCGACGTGGGTTACGTCCGAGACCATTCCCATTACGGCCTGAAGCGAAATATTCGAACCACCCGTTTTTGCCTTTTTCACAAAATGGGCGAGCATCTTTTTGGTCCGCTCAAAGTCAGCAACGACGCCCCCAATCAGCGGTGCCTTTACCGTAACGTCCCGACCCTCGCGACCAGACATTTCCGCAGCCTCCTGGCCAAAGGCGACGATCTCCTCGGTCGTTTCTCTGATAGCGACAAGTGACGGCTCGTCCAGCACGACGCCGCGGCCCTTGACGGCAATTATCGTACTTGCCGTACCGAGGTCTATCGCCATTGAATCCGTAACTAATTTTTTTAGAGATGAGATCTTTAACATAAAGATTTTCCCTCAGACCGGGTGACGCTGTTCGAAATATAAACTTCTAAGAAGTATATGCCTAATCCACCCAACCTTCCAAGACGGTTTAGTTCCATTTTACTTCAAAAAGCTCGACAGGCTGTACCCGATTCTTTACCGTCAGAGGCTCACGCCGCGTCAACGGAAAGATGTCGCCTGCAGCCTTGGCGGTTGCCTCACTAATCAATATCTGGCCGCCGACCGTATTTGACTCGAGTCGCGACGCCAGGTTAACGGTGTCGCCAATCGCAGTGTATTCGGATCGTCGCTCTGATCCGATATAGCCGATAGTTGCCACGCCTGTATGTAATCCCATTCCGACAGCAATCTTCGAAAACCCTTGTTCGTCAAGCTCAGCTTTTAGCGTCAAAAGCCGTTTTTGCATTGCCACGGCTGCTTTTACGGCATTTTGAGCATCGTCTGGTGTTGCGGTCGGGGCACCGAAAAGAGCCATAAGGCCATCGCCGATATATTTATCAAGCGTTCCGCCGTGCTCAAAAATGATCTCGGACATCGCTGAGAAATAATGGTTCAACAAACCGACAACTTTCTCTGGATTCTCATTTTCCGAGATCGCCGTAAATCCACGAATGTCGGCAAAAAGCACCGTGATCGTCTGATTGGCACCGCCGAGGCGAAACGAATCGGGATTTTCAAGTAGCTGTTTCACGACGTATTCCGGCATGAAACGGCTGTAATTTGCCCTCGCGACTTCTTCTCGGGCCAGGCGTTTATGAGCCTTTACAGTCTCGACCGTAACGGCCGTCTGGGCCGCAACCGCACTGATCAACTCCAAATGATCGGGCGAGAAGGCAGCAAAGGGATCAAGCCGGTCCGCATAAATAACGCCATGGACATTTGACTGCGTGATCAACGGGGCACAAATTGTCGACCTCACACCCTGCGACACGATCGACTCGGCACCCTGAAACTGCTCATCGGTTTTTGCGTCTTGCGACAGGATCGCCACGCGTTCGTCCATTACTTTTTTTGTGATCGTTCTGCTGACGGTCAACTTTTCGGTCAACTTCTCAAAACTAACGTCACGGGTCTTTGCGCCTATCTGATAAAGCGAATTTTCAATGATCTTGCCGTCGGGAGATTCTTCGGCGAGCAGCGCGACGACGCGATCAGCGGGTGTACCGCGAAATATCAGATCGGTCGCCTTTTCAAATATCTCTTCTAAGTCAAAAACCGTGCCAAGCATCTTACTGCTTTCAAAAAGGAGCTCGAGAATTTTGGCTTTTCGGCGCAGGTCTTTGATTTCCTCCGGCGTTGCGACCGCAGACTCTAGAGACAGATTTGATTTACGACCGATCAGTTCGTTTACCGAGATCTGAACCTGCGTGTGGCCGAGGGGCGAATCATCGAAGTTTACTGATTTTGCTTTTTCTTCTTCGGTTTCTATGGTCTCGCCGGCAGCAGATTTTTCAATGACTTGTGGCTGAGAGGGGTCGGCAATACTGTGAAATTCGAGACGGCTTTCGCCGATCGTTATTACGTCCGCATCCTTGAGATAAACTTCCACCTGTATCGTGCCGTTGACGAAAACGTGATTGACACTCCGCAATAGCTTGCCGTCCTCGAAATATCCGTCGATGACCTTAAAACCATTTGCATCGGCAAAAATATAGGCGTGCTTTCGCGAGACGCGGCGATCATTGAGCACAATGTCGTTTTCTTTTGCGCGGCCAATGGAGAAGGCTTTACCGTCAACCAAATTGGTCTGCCAGCTTCGCCCGGTCGGCTCTGTAATTGTTATGATCGCGTTCAAGGTTATCGTAATTGTAATTGTTAAAGCCTAAATGGTAAATTGACGCCACGATCGTTTTTACCGAAGCATGATCTACCTCGACAACAATGCGACCACGCAGGTCGCCCCTCAGGTCTTAGATGCGATGCAGCCATTTCTAACTGCTTCGTTTGGAAACCCGTCGTCTGCTTATTCACTTGGGCGTGACACTCGAACGATTGTCGAAACCGCCCGGGAGATCGTGGCAGATCTGCTCGGTGCACAGTCCGCAAGTGAAATCGTATTCACTTCGGGCGGCACCGAAAGCGACAATTGGGCGATCCTCGGCGCGGTCGAAGCAGCCAGCGACAAAAATCATATTATTACCACACGGGTTGAGCACGAAGCCGTTCGAAAGCTGTGCGAAAGGTTGGAAACGCGAGGTTTTCGTGTGACATGGCTCGAAGTGGATGAAAGCGGCTCACTTGATCTGGACGCCTTGCGTGCCGCGTTAAGCGAGGATACAGCAATCGTCTCAGTAATGCTCGCTAACAACGAGACCGGCATTCTGTTTCCGGTCGAAGAGATCGCCCGGATCGTAAAGGAACATTCAAATGCTCTTTTTCACGTGGATGGCGTGAATGCTGCGGGAAAGATTCCGATTAACCTGAAAGAAAGTGCGATCGACCTTTTTTCGATCTCGGCCCATAAATTTCACGGACCGAAAGGCATCGGCGCGTTGTATATCCGCGACGGTGTCAACCTTTCAACATTTTTTTCGGGCGGTGGACAAGAGAGCGGAAGACGTGCCGGAACTGAGGCCGTGCATCAAATCGCGGGAATGGGAGCTGCTGCGGATTTCGTAAAAGATCTCTCTGCAATGACCGGGGTTAAGCAGTTGCGAGACCGTCTGGAAAACGAAATTTTGAACAAAATTCCAAATTCTCGTCTAAACGGTACGTCGGACGCCGCAATGCGTTTGCCAAACACATCGAGCATCTCGTTTGAAAATGTGAATGGCGAGATGATACTTACACAGCTAGACGCGCTCGGCATTTGCGTCTCCACCGGTTCGGCCTGTAATTCTCTCGACCACAAAGCCTCTCCGGTTCTACAGGCGATGAACGTGCCGTATTCGTGGGCGATGGGCGCGATACGGTTTTCGCTCGGACGATTCAACAAAAACGACGAGATCGATCGGCTATTGGGTGTTTTACCAGATATTATTTCCGGACTGCGAGCATTGTCTAATTGAAGAGAAAGCGTCAGGCCGCTTTTTCAATTCCATATCGCGACAATTTCAAATAAAGCCCGCGACGTGTGAGGCCGAGTTCGACTGCGACGCGTGAGATGTTCCAGTTGTGCCGGACTAGCGCGGCTTTTATCAGTTGCATTTCCAGTTCGGAAACGGCCGATTCAAGGGTGCCGCCGGATGGAATATTTGAGAAAGGTGAGAACGTGCCGTCGTACGTCGCGATCGGTTTTACGTTAGAATCGGCGTCAAAAGCGGTCAACGGTTTCGCACTTCGTTTAAGTTCGGGTGAGAGATGTTCCGGCGTGATCACCTCGTTGTCGACGGCTCGTGCCACGACTCTCTGGATCTCGTTGCATAGTTGTCGGACATTACCTTCCCAGTTGCAGACCATCAGCATATCGACCGTTTGCGGTGTGAATGTAATGTTGTGTTTTGTAAACCGCTCGGAATAATGGTTGACGTAATATTGCACGATCGGCGGTATCTCGCTACGCCTTTCCCGAAGCGGCGGCACGCGCAGCCGTATGACATTTAAGCGATAATAAAGGTCCTCGCGGAACGTACCGTCGGCAACTTTGTCCTCGAGCGGCATATTTGTTGCGGCAATGATGCGGACGTCCACCTTGAGCGGTTTCTTTTCGCCAAGCGGCTGTATCTCGCCTTCCTGCAAAAATCGGAGCAATTTTGGCTGCACGTCGAGCGGCAGATCGCCGACTTCGTCGAGAAAAAGCGTGCCGCCATCCGCCGTTCTGATCGTTCCCGGCGAATCGGCCACGGCGCCCGTGAACGCGCCTTTCTTGTAACCGAATAAATGCCCTTCGGCAAGTTCTTTCGGCACCGCGGTGCAGTTGAAAGGTACAAATATCTTATCTTTGCGGTTTGAAAGTGTGTGGATCGCACGGGAAACCAGTTCTTTACCAGTTCCCGATTCGCCAGTAACGAGCACCGTCACGTCGGACGAGCGAATTTTATACACTTCTTCGACAAGCGCAGTCATCGCGGGCGAAGAGTGGATAAAGCCCGGCATCAGGCTGTTTGATGTGTAAGGGCTGGATTCGCGCTCCGTCGGCAGCGATTTGTCCTTTTCGCGAAGGGCGACGACGTCCATTCCAAGCTCAACTACACGGAGCAGCGGTGCAAGCGCGCTGTCGTCATTCAAGACCGCGCCCGATTGCGGATTTATCAGCAAAACCGCCGGCGACGCGGCCGACGAACCTCGCAGATTGAATATCGTAATATTCTTTGCCCGTTCAAAACTCTTTTCATCGCTGGCCGCCTGAGCTTCGGCAAATTTACTGACAAGCTCGTTGCTCTCCTGCGGAGAATATCCGTGCGTAATAAATGGATAGAGCCGTTTTTGATCGTTAAACTGGGCAATTATTATCTTTTTGGCGTTACTTTCCTGCTGGAGAACGGCAACTAGTTCGCGGAACAACAGCTCACGTGAGGCAGTCGCCTCGGCCAAACGCACAGTCAGCAATTGAGATACGACAGAGTTTAAACGCTTTTCGGACGGACGCGCGCCGGTCTCGATCGATCGGCTCTCGACATTCGCCTGCTCTCTACCAATAAGTTTTACAAAAGATTTGATCCCGAGCTTCGTAAAAATATCAGTTGCTGTCGTTAGATGACGTTTTGCCCTGGCTGAATTTCGAGCGTCGAGGTTCGATCCGAGCAAATAATGCATCAAGCCGGTGTGGTACATATCTGCCGCAGCCTCAAACAACGTTAAGCCCCGACTAAAATGATGCACGGCCAACTCGCGGTCTTCTTCTTTGAGCGCTGAGAGCCCTCTGATCCGCTGAATATTACCGAGCACAAAGAAATCCTCGGACGGATCGCTTTCCTCGATCATGTGTAGCGAGGCTTCACAGTCTTCGATCCCGCCCTCGCTCAAATAGCTTTCAGCCAGCACGAGGCCGGCCATACTGGCGTAATGCTTGTCGCCGATCTCGCGCGACATGTCAATGGTCTCGCGAGCCTTTGCAATAGCCTTCTTAAACTTGCCCTGAGCAAAATAGCATCGGGCGAGGTTGCGCATCGACTGGACGGCATACCAATGGTGTTTGTGTTTTTCGGCACAGGCTACGGCCATGTCGAGCAGAGTCTCGGCCCCGTCCGGCTCGTCCCGAAGTATCTTTAATTCGCCTAGCGAATCATAAATACCAGCGAGATGTACATAATCACCCTTTTCGGCGATATTGAATGCGCGCGCGATCATATCCTCGGCCTTTTTCCATTCGCCGATAAGTATCAGGTTGATGCCGAGATTGTTGTACGCAACGACGGTATTAAGGGCGTGCTCGGTCTGGTCGAAGAACCCGATCGATTTTTCGAGGCAATCGATCCCGTCCTGCGGCCGTCTTAAGAACCAATATGCACCCGACATATCGGTATAGAGTTTTCCGAGCATGAACGGGGCGGAATTGTCGCCGATGATATTGATACCGAGCTTAAAATTCTCGACTGCCTTTTCGCTGTTGCCTTCCTGATGATAGCTATTCGCAATCTCACGATAGGCTTCGGCCATCCCGAGCCAATTGCCGCTTTCGCGAAAATGTTCGAGAGCTTTCTGACCATAATCTCGGCAGATAGGAAATTCGGATAGCTTTCGGTATACGCGCGCAAGCGCGGTGTCGATGCTGCCGAGGAGATCGCGTTGATCGTGTTCGTCAGCTTTTTTTCGATTCTGTTTGAGCAACGTGGCTGCTTTTGGCTGGTCGCCGACGTTGTTGAATGCAATTGCCAGCTGGGTCGTGACCTTGATCTGGGTCTCGACCCCAAGATGTACGAGATTATCATCGTCGGCAAAAGGTATGATCGTCTCCAGCGACTCCTTATACCGCCCGGCGGTCTCAAGTGTAAACGACAACAGACGCTTTAGATTTGCCAGATTATCGGGGGTGTGGTTGTAACCCTCGATCGTTTTCACCAGTATCTTTTCTGCCTCGCTCGACAGCCCCTCGCGCAACTTCTGCCCCACGCTCTTAAAGATCGTGTCGATGTTTTCACTTGAGATCGGCCGGGCGGTTGCGGCACTGCCGCTGCGTGTAGGTCGCGCAACGGACAACACTGATGTTGTGATTTGATCTTCCTTCATTTCTCGGTAGCTGAGAAAACGATTAATCAACACCGGGTTTCAGTTCCGGTACAAGTTATCCTGCTCAAAATGAATACTAAGTAAACAGCGCAATTGAAATTTAGCAAAAAAGAACACCGAAGTCTATAATTTTCTTTATGCCAGAGATTCCGGAAATAGACGGCGGCACCGACGTT
>DAIRVI010000040.1:2553-22572 GCA_036802885.1 Pyrinomonadaceae bacterium | reverse complement strand
TTCGAGGCCATCCATAACGAAATAGCCTTTATCGTTGGCCGTTACTGTTTTAAGGTCGCTCCGGTTTTGACGCGCGGTGATCGCCGCTCGCGGGACCGCTTCGCCGCGCATGTTGCGAACAGTGCCTTTTACACCGCCCGTACTTTGTCCGTAAGCGGAGATCAGGAAAAAGAAAGTCGCAATCAGGACAAGGCCAGCTCTGAAAATATACCGTTTACTAGTTCTGTGCATGCAACTTCGACTCGGGCATGTCTTGACGCATCTCGCCCGCTACATCATTGATGATGTCATCGAGGCTGCGGGTTGGCTTATAACCAATCAGCCGCTCGGCTTTTTCGAGGCCCGGCACGCGCCGCTGCATGTCCTCAAACCCCTCGCCATAGGCCTCGGCATAGGATACGAATCTGATTTCGCTCGAGCTTGAGGTGAGATCAATTGCGCGTTTTGCGAGATCGTGGATCGTGATCTCCTCACTATTTCCAAGATTAATTACCTGGCCAAAGCAGGCCTGCGTTTCAAGCAACGTCGTCAAAGCGTTTACGATATCCGCGACGTGACCGAAACATCGCGACTGTGTTCCGTCCCCGTGCACCTCGATCGGTTCATTCTTTAGCGCAGCACTTACAAATCGAGGCACGACCATTCCGTATTGACCGGTCTGCCGCGGTCCGACGGTGTTGAAGAGCCTGACCACAACAACCGGAAGCTGCGTTTCCTTCCAGTGAGCCAGCGCTAAAAATTCGTCGAGCGTTTTTGCACAGGCGTATGCCCAGCGGTGCTTATCGGTCGCACCCGTGAGCAGATCATCGTCCTCGCGAAACGGTATGGAAACGCCCTTTCCATAAACCTCAGACGTACTGGGGATCAAAACCCGTTTGCGGTAACGCGAACAAAATTCCAGCACGACGTCGGTGCCTCGAAAAATCGTCTCGATCGTCTTTACCGGGTGATCCATTATCAATCGGACTCCGACCGCACTCGCCAAATGGAACACGCGGTCCGTCTCGCGAACAAGCTCTTCCATCAGTCGCGTATTAAGAACCGTATCGATGATTAGGCGAAACTTCGAGTTTTCCTGGAGATGGGAGATGTTTGAATAACGGCCCGTCGACAGGTCGTCGATGACCGTAACATCATGCCCCTCACCCAACAGTTTGTCAGCCAGATGACTGCCTATAAATCCGGCTCCGCCGGTGATTAGTACTTTCATAAATTCCTATTTCGCCTTAACAACATTTTCAAAATACGCGACCGTTTTCTTCAGTCCTTCGGTCAGCGGCACAGTTGGCGACCAACCCAGAAGTGACTGAGCGCGCTCAATGTTCGGTTTTCTTTGTTTCGGATCGTCCTGCGGCAACGGCAGGTGTTTGATCTTAATTTGCTTACCGAGCGTCGCCCCGACCTGTTCGGCAAGCTCCTTCATCGTAAATTCGCCCGGGTTACCCAGATTTACGGGCATATGGAGATCGCAGCCTTCGGTATTCATCAGTTTTACGATGCCGTCAACGAGATCACTGACATAACAGAACGATCTGGTCTGCGTTCCATCGCCGTAGATCGTAAGCTCCTCGCCCCGTATGGCCTGAACGATAAAATTCGAAACGACCCGACCGTCGTTCTCTAACATTCGCTCGCCATAAGTATTGAAAATACGCACGATACGCGTATCGACGCCGCTCTGTCGATGATAATCCATCATCAATGTTTCGGCGACGCGCTTGCCCTCGTCATAGCAGCTGCGAAGGCCGATCGGATTGACGTTGCCGTTATAACTCTCAGTCTGCGGATGCTCGACCGGATCGCCGTAAACCTCGCTTGTCGAGGCCTGCAAAATCCGCGCTTTGACGCGCTTTGCGAGGCCAAGCATGTTAAGCGTTCCCATTACGTTGGTCTTTACGGTCTTGATCGGATTGTATTGATAATGAACTGGTGACGCAGGACACGCAAAATTGTAGATCTGATCGACTTCGAGCAATATCGGCTCAGTCACATCGTGTCGTATAAGTTCAAACGCCTTGTTATCAAGAAGATGTGAGATATTGCTTTTGCGTCCCGTAAAAAAATTATCGAGACAAATGACCTCATGTCCATCCGATAATAGACGTTCGCAAAGGTGCGATCCGATAAATCCGGCTCCGCCGGTGACCAAAACTCTCATATATGCAGCAAACCAAAGAAGTAAACCTATAAAGCTAATTTACATGTAATCATAAGGGTATTTTAAGGTAAATCTAACGCGTTCGCACGTTTCTCAGTTTTTTGGGCGTCGGTCAGACGGCCGTAGTCGTATAGTGCATTTTCCCAAGTACCATACATTGCGTTTGGCAGTACGATCCAACGTTTTCCCCATTCGCTTTTTACTTTGTCGGTCTCAGCAAAGCGGTCGGCGATTGGTTTACGTTCAAATACTTCGGAGAAATCGTCAAGGTTATCGCCCATTAGCATGACGATGCGGTATTTTTGGCCGATGGAGTCGCGACGGGGAGTTTTTGTCGAGATGTTGTTGCCTTTGTCATCCTTTATGCGGAGCAAGACGTTCTCGGCCAAGACATCGTTAAAGCCCACGCTTTTAAGATTGTCGATCGTCGGCTGAAGCTGCGGTTCGCGATCGCGGTTTGAGACGTAAAAGACCTTTACACCTTTCGACACGGCGTAATTCAGAAACTCGACGGCGCCCGGGATCGCCTTTGCCTTACGCATCTCGCCCCATTCGTACCAGCCTTTCAGATCGAACGGCAGGCGATTCTTGATGTTATAGGCCTGCGCCGGTGAATTGTCCAAAACCGTCTCGTCAACATCTACTACAACCGCACGCGGCATCTTTTGCTCGGCTTTTGGCAATTTCTTAATGTTCTTTTTGTCGAGATCGGCGTCGAGCTGCCAGCGGGCCAGATTAAACGCCTGGAATGTCAAAGCCCGATATTCTGCCGCCTTTTGCATATAGAGCACCGCTCCGACCTGATATTCGTTGTCCGCAGACGTTTGAACCATCGGGGCGCCCTGCTGTGCCGTCGAAACGGTGACAAAATAGGTTGCCGAAACCGAATAAAGCACCAAAACCAAAGCGACGAGATCACGTTTTATTTTCATATTCGATATTTGAGACCTTGAATTGAATTGATTATAAATGATTTATGTCTAAAATGCCGAAGCCCAAGAACATGGCCGAGGAAATAGCGCCCGAAGATCGTTCGTCGTGGAGCGAGGATCAGAAAAAGCGCGAATATTATTACGACGACGCCCACGGATATGAGACGTTTGACCCGGACGAAGACGAGGCAAACGACGAAACAAACGACGACAAAGAGAATTGAGAACTACTTCTTCGGCCGCTCGTTAGCTTTCAGTACTCGTTTGCGAAGGCGGATGGCTTTCGGCGTGACTTCGATCAGCTCGTCATCGGCAATGAATTCGAGCGCGCGTTCGAGCGACATCTCGCGTTGCGGGACGAGACGCATGGCTTCGTCGGCACTGGTCGTACGCATATTCGAAAGCTTTTTCTCTTTGATCGGGTTAACGTCGAGGTCGACGGCACGGGCGTTTTCGCCGACGATCATGCCCTCGTAAACCTTGATCTGCGGTTTTACAAACAGCACGCCGCGTTCCTGTAAGTTATAGAGAGCGTAAGTGTTAGTCTCACCCATGCGGTCTGAAACGAGCGAACCGGTCTGCCGCGATTTCATTTCTCCCTGCCATTTGTCGAATTTCAGGAAAAGCGTGTTGAGCAAGCCAGTACCCTTTGTTTCCGTTAGAAACTCTCCGCGAAATCCAATTAATCCACGTGACGGCACTTCATACTCAAGCCGCACACGGCCCGACCCGTTGTTGATCATTTTCGTCATTTGGCCCTTTCGTCGGCCGAGAGCCTCGGTGACGACGCCGATAAATTCCTCAGGAACATCTACGACAACAAGCTCAATGGGTTCAAGCGTCTCGCCGGTTTTCTCGTCCTTTTTTGTAATTACTTCGGGTTTCGAGACCTGAAGTTCGTAACCCTCGCGGCGCATCATTTCGATAAGAATTGCAAGCTGCAGTTCGCCGCGGCCTGAGACCTTGAATTGCTCTGCCGCATCAGTCTGCTCGACACGCAATGCGACGTTGCCGAGCAATTCGCGGTCGAGGCGCTCTTTTATCTGACGAGACGTTACGAATTTTCCGTCGATGCCTGAAAACGGCGAAGTATTTACGCCAAAGATCATTGCGATCGTCGGCTCATCAACGGCGATCACAGGCAGAGCTTTCGGGTTATCCACCGACGTTATGGTCTCGCCGATCTCGACGTCGTCAAATCCCGCAAGAGCAACGATCTCACCGGTTCCCGCGTTCTCGACAGTAGCGCGTTCGAGACCCTCGAATACAAAAAGCTCCTTTACCCGTGTCTTTTGGGTCGTGCCGTCCCGTTTTGCAACGACTACCTCTTGATTCTTAGCGATCTCACCCGAGAATATTCGGCCGATGGCCAGACGCCCGACGAATGGGTTGTAATCGACGTTTGCCACGAGTAACTGCAGCGTGTCGTCGCGCAAAGCGTGCGGCGCCGGAATTGACTCGAGGATCTGATCGAAAAGCGGGATCAGATTCTTGCCTTCGTCTTCGAGACTCTTTTTAGCCACTCCGTCGCGCGAGATCGAGTAGAGTATCGGAAATTCGATCTGCTGGTCGTTTGCTCCGAGGTCGATAAAGAGGTCATAGATCTCGTCAACAACTTCCTCGGGACGGGCGTCCTGACGGTCGATCTTGTTCACGAGTGCAATGGCCGGAAGTTTTAATTCGAGCGCCTTTCGCAAAACAAAACGCGTCTGCGGCAGGCAGCCCTCGGCCGCATCAACCAGCAGCACGATGCCGTCAACCATCTTCAAAACTCGCTCGACTTCGCCGCCAAAGTCCGCGTGGCCCGGCGTGTCTAAGATGTTGATTTTGTAGTCCCCGTAACGCACGGACGTATTTTTCGCCATGATCGTGATGCCACGTTCGCGTTCGAGATCCATCGAGTCCATCACGCGATCGACGACCGTTTCGTTGTCGCGGTGCGTTCCGGACTGCGCGAGCATCGCATCGACAAGCGTCGTCTTGCCGTGGTCAACGTGAGCGATAATTGCAATGTTGCGTATTTTTTCTGTGGCGATCATAGTCGTAGTTTCCGTCCTTTAGGCAAACGAGTATGATGACCTATTAAGGCCCGAAACGCAAAAGTCATGAGTGGACGATGCGTCGGCGTGCGGATCACCGCCTTAATACTCTCATGGATTAATCACGAATTTGACGGAGCGCTTCGTAAAGCAGGATACCAACGCTGGTCGATAAATTTAGACTGCGGACGTTTTTGTTCGGCATTGGGATAGTCAGACAGCGGTCCCAGTTGTCACGAAGCAGTACTTCGGGCAAGCCGCGTGTTTCAGGACCAAAGATCAGGCAGTCGTTGGATTCGAATTTCCAATCATAATAAGGTCGTTCGGCCTTGGTCGACAGATAAAGGAATCGCGAATTAGGCAACGCCGCATAAAGTTGCTCGATGTCGACGTGGCGGTGCAAGTTGACCTCGTCCCAATAGTCAAGTCCCGAACGCCGCAGCGTCCTGTCATCCATTCTAAAACCTGTCACACCAACGATATGCAGGTCGGTATGCGTCGCGGCGCACAGCCGCGCAATGTTGCCGGTATTCGGCGGAATCTCAGGTTCGTACAAAGCAACGTGAAACATCGGGACAATGAAAAATGGAAAATTGAGAATGGAAAATGAAAGCCAAATAACCAGCCGACATGGTTCAAAACAAAATCATCTGCCATCAGAACCAGGCATATTGTCAACCTTCAGTTTTCGATTTTCAATTCTCGAAGTGCATCTTTTTTTTGCGTGGCGTCATCAATTCCATACGGTTGCAACCGGACGCCTAGTGCCGATTCTGGCTGATTATGCTACAATCCGCGTTTGCGTATCTACCGATTGATTATGGAGAATTTGTTCATTCGCTCAAGGACCGCCGTTGCTCTTGTCGTGTTGACGGTCGGGCTATCGATCCCGGGGTTTTCTCAGACGGATACGGTCAAAAAACCTGCAAATAAGCCGGAACCAACGCCGGTTGCGGCGAAGGTCAAGGGTGCGCCGAAAATAACCACGGCAGATCAGGTTGCCGAATCGGCGATCTTTTTATACGGATTTCCGGGCGGACGTGCGACCCTCAATCAGATTCGTAAAACCACATTGGAGCGCGGCAAATCGACTATCACAGGCGCGGACGGACTTGTCGCGCAGGCGAGTTATCAAAGATTCGTCATTCGCGCCGAAACGCTGGCTAAAGAGCGGATCAGGCTCGATCAGGACTTTCCCAACGCAAAATACTCGCTCATCTTTGATGACGGCAAGATCTACGGCATTTACAACAACACGGTTTTTACGCCGCGCGAAGATGCTTCAAAAACGTTTGAAAACCAGATCGTTCACGGCATCGAGGCATTGCTGCGGTACAAAGAGAATGAATCGAGACTCGAGCTCGCCGAGCGCGAAAAGATCATGGGCGTCGATTATTACGTGGTTGACCTAACGGATAAGCAGGAGCGGAAAACTCGTTTTTACGTCAGCGTAAAATCCTTCCGCGTGATGATGCTCACCTACGAAGACGCTGGCGTCAAATTCCGGCGAAAATTCTACGACTTTAATTACGCCCAAGGCACGCTCGTGCCTTACCGAACCGTCCTGTGGGCCAACGACAAAATCGTTGAAGAGACCGAATTGGGGACGATCACGTTTGGGCAAAAGGTCGACGAGGGCCTCTTTAAAGTAAGCTAGTAAAACCTATTTGCAACTTTGTTTGGGCTGGTTAGTGCAAAACTTTGCGATCTCAATTTATCGCAAAGGAGAAACACAAATGAACCAGTCCAAATTCATTTTACTTGCCATACTCACGGTTAGTATTGTTTTGGTGGGAGCTTCGGTTTCGCACGGTCAATTAGATTCCAAACAGCAAGTCGAGCAGAGCTATGACGTTTCGCTTCAGATCCTGATCGGTTCGAACGATGCTGCACAGGCTGTCGAAGTGCCGGCGGGGTTGTCCGCCTTGTCGAAACAACTGAAAGGTTCCTTCGGTTTTTCAAAATTTCGGCTGGCGAGTACTTTATTCGGCCGTATATCGAATACCGGCAGTCTCGAATACAAAAGCCTGACCAATATTTTTGGTAAGGAAACAAACACAACCCCGCAAACATTTATGGAATGGTCGATCGGGAACTTCCGAAACATGCCGACCGCAAAAGGAGTACAGGGATTTCAGGCCCAGTCGTTTCGTTTTGGTGCGCGCGTGCCGGTGCCGACGAGTATGGCCAAGGACGAATCGGGAAAGATGGCGTCCGTGGTGAATTACGAGTCGATCGGCCTCAGCCTCGGCAAGGTCGGATTGCCGGAAAATTCTCCGACGCTCATCGGCACGCTTAACTTACCGGGTGCCGATGGATCGATCTTCCTGATTGTAACCGTCAAATCATCAGACATGTGACCGTCCCGTCGACGGCAAGATTTCGCAACAATTTTATCGCCTCGGCGTGATCATTGTTACGAGGTGGCTTTGTTTTTGAGCAAAGTTCTGTTGTAAATAGTATGAATGTATGGCTTTGGACAACACGAGACCGTCAGGCAGGGAGGCATCAGCGTCGTCTATGCCTGACGAGAAATTGTCCGACCATGCATTGATCGAGGCGACCAGGGGCGGCGACGAAGCTGCCTTCGGCGAGATAATGAAACGGTACCGCGGCGCGATTACCAATTATCTCTATAGATTTTTGAACGATTACGAAGAGGCCGTCGATCTCGCGCAGGAGACATTTGTCAGGGTTTACTTTGCTCTCGACAGATATCACACGAATTTTGCGTTTTCGACCTATATCTATCGGATCGCGACAAATCTCGCGATCAGTGAGATCAGGCGACGAAAAAGGCGGCGACTGCTATCGCTTACGGGCCTTTTTCAGAGCGAAGATAACAGCGAGACAGAGTTTCAACCGCCTGACAAGCGAACGCTGCAAGACGAGGAGCTGGTCGAAGACGAACGCAGTAAGGTGATCGGGCGAGCGATCGCCGCTTTGCCGGAAAAATATCGCATACCGGTAATTTTGCGAGACGTCGAGGGAAAAAGCTACGACGAGGTGGCCGAGATTATGGGACTCGGGCTCGGTACGACAAAATCAAGAATAAGCCGAGGGCGAGGGCTCTTGAAAGAAAAGTTAGAGCATTACCTATAGATGGGAAACAAAGATCTAAAAATACAAGATTCCGAATTCGCGCAGGTCAGCAAGCTGCTCGGCGATCTAACGCGCGTCGATGCGCCCAATGATTTTGACTTTCGCGTTAGGGCGCGTATAGCTGAGGGTAAGCCCGCGGAAAGAACCGCGACGTGGCTGCCGGCATCGGTTCGCTTTGCGCTGCCGCTTGCTCTGCTACTGTTGGCCGGAGGCTATATCGCTTTTAATGCGTTGTACTCACCTAATTACGTCGAAATTCCCGCGGTAGCTGACGTCGGACCGACGAGCGTACCTCCGATAATAGACTCGCGGACGATCGAAGTGGTTAAGCCGTCAAACGAAGTGATCGCAGATAAGATCGACGTTCGATCGCCCGAAAACGGAAACAGCTTCTTATCAAGAGAGCCTCAAAATAGAATTGTGACTTCCGTACCGAAGACAGATAGACCGGGCGGAGGATCACTTGACGCGGCTCTAACGAAGGGCCGTCAGATCTATCCTCGCGGCCTAAATCCAAACGGTAAAATTCTTGTTAAGCCAAAGGAATTCGAACAAAATGCTCAGGTATCTGCCAAAGATCTATTTTCCTTGATCGGGATAGAAGCTAAGTATACGAGTTCGTCGTGGACAATCGACGCCGTTAGGCCAGACAGTGTCGCCGATCGAGCCGGCGTGAAAGCAGGTGATGCCATTGAGGCCGTGAACGATCAGACGCTGACTGAAAAAACCACATTTGGAAATGGATTTAGCGGCAAGAGCCTTCGAATTCGCCGTGACGGCCGGAGTATGACGATCGACCTCAAACCCTAAGGTCGTTTTCCTTCGTCAACTTTGGCGTCCTTCACCTCGGTTGCAAACTTACGGTAATCGTAGGACTTGACGATCTGATTGACATTGATCCCCTTGACGAGCAGAACGCGAACCGACAGGTTGATGTCGGCCTGTGACGGCAGCCAGATCTCGTTGTTTACGCGTTCCTGTTCGAGTGTAAAGGACGCACCCTTTTGCATTTTCGCGAGCAGGCCGCCGCCAACCTTAAAACTCTCAAATAGAACGGCTTCGAGCCGGGCGACCTGTTTATCCTTTTCGTCGATCCACATAACTCCAGCGGTTTTTCCGAAAAACTTGATCATGCTCTTGGCGTTTTTCATATCGAAAGCCGGATCGGGCTCGAAATCGAAAACTATCACGTCCCGCCCACGAAAGCGTTCGCGACGGGGATTTATGAGCTTTGAGGCGCGCAGAACCTCGGCGATCGATATTCGGCGGCTGTCCTCGGACGGAGCTCCTGTGGAACCTGGTTTGCCGATCCGGGCTTCTTCCTTGGCGGCTTTCTTTTCGATCTCTTCGACCCGTTTGGCGGCGTCTTTGTCGGCGTCGGCTTGGTCTTTTTCGGATAGCGGCTTACCGTTCTTTTCGATCAAACGTCGGATGCGTTCACCCTTATAAAACGAGAGTTGAAATGCCTCAGATTCAGTTTCGCGCAAGATGCCGTCCTTGCCGAGCTCACGCTTGATGTTCTTCTGTACAAACGAATAGGTGTCCAGTATCGCCTCGACTTTGTCTTCATTCGCCTGTAATTCCTTTAGAAGCGTCGGTATATCTGGCAGCGGCTCGTTTGAAATGACCGGAAAGTTAAATTCCGATGTGGCGATCGACTGATTGGGTTTGATGTCGTCGAATCGAATCTCAAATACCTGGTCGCCGATCGTGAGCCGATTAGAGAAAGCCAGCTTTACGCCGCTGACGTCACGATAGTCCGCGTAATCGTAGATCTCGATCGTGCCGCCATTCGGAATTTCGTCTCGGACCGGCAAGCCCGTGACCGCATCAAACAAAAGTTTGATCGACACGCCCTTTCGCGACGTCAGAACTACAACATTTACCTTGTTTCCGTCGATGATCGTTTGCCCGCCTGATGTGACCTTTGATTTGTCGTTCTTGTAATTGAGCCAAAGGTTATTTCGAAACATCGCCGCCGCCTGCAGGTCGACGCTCGCCTTGCCGGTCAACGTCTGCAGCCCCTCGCGGGAATCTCTCGCCCAGCCGGAGCGTCCGTTATAACCAATCTCGGTCTCAAATCCGTTAAGGTCGTAACTAATATTCAAGAGATTTGGCTGCGATGTTTGAAACAGATACCTGCCCTCGGCACTATCACCTAGACGCCTAATGCGGCCAACCTTTACCGTCGAACGGACCGACTGTAAAGCTTTGGTGCCGCCGAGAGCCTTTTCGGCCTGTTTTAGAATTTTCGAAGGCGATTGTGCAATTGATACGCCTGTCGAAACTAACAAAAAAATGGCTGTGAACAGAGCGATGCCGAAAATGTGGATATACTTTGTTTTCATTGGTATAATTACTCGAATTTCAAGGATACACTCTCGCCCTATATTTTCGCTATGAAAAGGATCATCTCTATTGCCGCAATCGCCTTACTTTTGGCTCTATCAGATTTTGTAACATTCGCTCAGGTTGCCGCCGATCTCGTCATCGAGAACGCGAATATCCGCACGATGGACACAAAGCGAACCGTCGCCCGGTCGTTGGCCGTGCTGAACGGCAAGATCATCGCTGTCGGTTCTGATGCCGATACAAAATCGCTGGTTGGGCCAAAAACAAGAGTCATCGACGCAAGGGGCAAACTCGTGCTGCCCGGTTTTAACGACGCTCACGTGCACTTTATGGAAACGGGCTCTCAGCTTTCGTCCGTCGATTTGCGATCGGCTAAGACGCCCGAGGAATTTGTTCGGCGGATAAAAGAGTTTGCGGCGAAACTGCCAAAGGGCCGCTGGATACTCGGCGGCAAATGGGATCACGAAAACTGGACGCCGAGCAACCTGCCGACCGCCGCGCTGATCGATGCCGTGACACCGGACAATCCTGTTTTTATCGATCGGCTCGACGGGCACATGGCGCTCGCGAACAGTCTCGCGATGAAGCTAGCGGGCGTAACGAAAGGCACTAAGGATGTCGAGGGTGGTTTGATCGTTCGCGATGCGGCCGCCAATCCGACGGGTGTATTTAAGGACGCGGCGATGTCGTATTTTAATCGCGCGATTCCGGCGCCGTCGTTAGAAGAGCGTCTCGAAGCCGCTCAAGCCGCGACCGACCACGCGGCGAGCCTCGGCGTGACAAGCGTGCAGGATATGTCGGCGGGAACAGATGTCGGCGTTTACCAAGAGTTACTGCGACAGGGAAAATTGAAGACGCGCGTCTATGCGTGTTCGAATCTGAGCGATTACAAGAGATGGGCCAACGCCGGCGTGCGTGCGGCATTCGGTTCGTCGATGCTACGCGTCGGTTGTCTAAAGGGATATGCGGACGGCAGTCTGGGGTCTACGACGGCGTGGTTTTTTGAGCCGTACTTGGACGATCCGAAAACTTCCGGCCTGGCGAGCGACGAGATAACACAAACGCCTGATCTTGTTGCGGGCGCCGATAAGGCCGGATTGCAAATTAAGATTCACGCCATCGGTGATCGCGCGAACGCCGAGATACTCGATATCTACGCTCGCACTGCGACGGCGAACGGCGCGCATGACCGCCGCTTCTGCATCGAACATGCCCAGCACCTGCGTTCACAAGATATTCCCCGATTCGGCTCTCAAAAGGTCGTGGCGTCGATGCAGCCGTTTCACATCATCGACGACGGCCGCTGGGCTTGGAAGCGTCTCGACGAAAAACGTATCAAGGGGACGTACGCGTTTCGCACCCTGCTAGATTCCGGAGCGGTTCTCGCGTTCGGCTCGGACTCCCCGGTCGCACCGTTAAATCCTTTGTTTGGTGTATATGCAGCCGTTACCCGGCGAACGCTTGACGACAAAAATCCCAACGGCTGGATTCCCGAACAGAAGATCAGCGTTGACGAGACGGTTCGTGCTTTCACTTACGGTTCTGCGTACGGCGAATTTCAAGATGAGATAAAAGGCACGCTCGAAATGGGCAAGGTCGCGGATTTTGTGATCCTGGCCGACGACATTTTCACAATCGACCCTGTTAAGATCAGGGACGTGTACGTTCGTACAACAGTAGTGGATGGGCGCGTGGTTTTTGAATCACGGACGATAACGCCATAACTAAAAATGAAGCTCGCCGCGTTGTCCGCAACGATTTGCCTACTTACCATTTCGGCCGCCCATCAAACATCGGCCGATCTTATTTTGATCAACGCAAACATTCGTACGATGGACACGCGTATGCCAAAAGCCGAGGCTCTGGCCGTCGCGAATTGCCGCATCATCGCGGTTGGCAAGACCATTGAGGTCCGCAAACTCGCAAATGATAAGACCCGCATTATCGATGCGGCCGGCAAACTTGTCCTGCCCGGATTTAACGACTCTCACGTTCATTTCACCGGGATTGGCAATCGGTTTTCCCATCTCGATGTCAGACAGGCTCGCAAACAGCAAGAGGCTTTAGATCGGATCGCATTTTATGCAAGCGTTTTGCCAAAAGGGCGTTGGATCCTTGGTGCAGGATTGAGTTTGTCAATCAAAGAGATGCCGACGATCGCGCAGATCGATGCGGTAAGTCCCGACAATCCGGTTTTGATCTATTTTACGGATCATAAGTTTGCAATGGTCAATTCGGCTGCGCTTAAACGCGCGAAGCTCTCCGGAGCAGAAGCGGTGGTGTCAAATGAGTCGGTCACACGGGTCCGAGGGCAAGTGCCGCTCGACCACGAGCGAAACTGGCCAGAGATCTCCGAGACGGCAAGCAACTATGCCGCGTCGCTCGGCGTGACCAGTGTTCAGGATGTACATTCGGACGATCTGTTCGCGATCCTCACTACATTAGCCGAAAGCGGTAAATTAAAGACACGCGTGTATGAATGCGTCGGTATTAGTGACCGTCAGAAAGCAATTTCAGCGGGGTTTCGTGAGGCTACCGGCAATTCGTTCGTTCGCGGCGGCTGTCTCAAAGGGTTTACGCACGGCAGCGACGATGAATTAGCTGATTTGACCGACACGATCGCCGAGTCCGACAAAGCCGGATTGCAGGTGATGATCCATGCCATCGGGGAGAGTGCGAATACAACTGCAATAACGGCATTTGAAAAGGCAATTGCCTCCAACGGGCGTCGCGACCGGCGTTTTCGTATCGAACACGCCGCTCGGATGAGGCTGAGCGATATTCGGCGGCTTTCGCGCTCAAACATCATTGCTTCAATGCAGCCGCATCTATTCGGAGCGGGCAGCGATGATTTTCGTGCCATCATGGATTCGAGTGTGACGCTTGCTTTTGGTTCCGACGCATCGATAACGGAACTCGATCCATTGTTTGGGATCCACGCGGCCGTCAACAGCGGCAACCGTTCACTTACCGTCGACGAAGCCGTCCGTGCATACACGCTCGGCTCTGCGTACGCTGAGTTTCAGGAAAACCAGAAAGGCTCGCTCGCTGTTGGCAAGCTGGCAGATCTCTTAGTGTTATCGGATGATATTTTTACGGTTGATCCGAACAAGATACGTGACGCGAGGGTGTTGATCACGGTTCTAAATGGAAAGGTGGTATTTGAGGCGAAATAACCACGCCTTTGTTATAATCTAGTTTTACTTTCAAGGGAGACAAATATGAGATCTATTTTTAGTTTGGCAGTAATTATTTTGGCATTTTCATTTACCGTGTTTTCGCAGGAAGACATGAAAAACAAGGCAAAGCCGACGGAGCAGGACAAGACGGCGGCGATCCCATCCGATTCGTATCTGAAACGCGGCGGGCCGGTCGGCAACGCGAAAAAAGTTTCGATAAATAACGTATTGAAAGATCCAACGAAGTACGCCGGCCAGACCGTTCGCGTTGAGGGCGTCATCGTGCGGTCCTGCAAGATGGAGGGCTGCTGGGCCGAGCTTGCCGAGAAAAAGGACGCCGAGAGCGTTCGGGTCAAGATGAAGGACCACGCGTTCTTTATCCCGCTGCAAAGTGCAGGCGCAAAAGCTCGTGCCGAGGGCGTCTTTATGGTCAAAACGCTCACAAAGGCACAGGTCGATCATATGATCGAGGAAGACGGAGCGAAGTTCGAGAACCGCAACGCCGACGGCACCGTGACCGAGGTTTCATTTGAGGCGAGCGGCATCGAGCTAAAGAAAGCGACGAAATAGTTTATGCGGTAGCTAACATTCAGGATAAGGAGAAGAAATTATGCTTTGGAAAGTCGTGATGATACTAGGGATACTCGGCGTTCTGCTCGGCCTTGCCGTAACGGTCATCTCTGCGGCGCTCCCGATCATTAACGGTCCGCGCACCAGTTGGGAAGAGGCAATGCTCGGAATAATCCCCGGCATTATCGTGCTTTTCTTTTCATTTCTTGTTTTCATACTCGGGCTGATCTTTGTAATTAAAAATCGGAAGAAAGGTTGAATGATATTCGCGCAGGAATAGAGCGGAGATTATGAACAAAAAAGGAGGCTCGGTTTTTTATGAAACCGAGCCTCTATGTTTATTTTGATCTGCAAGAATCAAAATCTCAATCTTATGGATACTTGCAGCTCTCTTGGGTCACCAATTCCTTGCCGCAGATAGCCGTCAAAATTAAATAGGCTGGGAGCGCTAAGTGCACTCTGGTTGCCCGGCAAGAATGACGAGTTAATGAAGTTTTTATTGTTAAATGTATTGAACATCTCCAATTGTGGTATCAACTCGACTCTTTCCGTAAGGTTGAACGCACGCGACAAACGCCAATCGAACGAGAAGAATTCGTTGTCCTTTCTCAGGGTGTTGCGATTCGTTCGACCATTCACCAGCGCAAATCCACTTGGGCTTGTAGCGCCGGGAACGACTGGAGTTGCCGGTTGTGCAGATCGCGCCTGCACTCGCGGTGTAAATTGTAATTTCCAAGGCATTTCGAAAAAAGCGAAGAAGTTAAACTTATGTCGAATGTCTCTATCCGACAAGCTGTAATCAAGACCCGGGTTCAGGACGTTGATGGAGCGGTCAAAAAACGGATCGCGTTCGTTCGAATCGTCGTCTCTGTCTTTCGACCATACATAGTTCCACTCTAACTGGTACTTATTGCTTAGTCGCTTTCTCATACCGACTGTCAAGCCAGCGTAAAGCGATTTGCCATTTGAGCTCGTTACATATACATCTCCCAAGGTGGGGAAAAAGCCGGTTCGGCCGTAATTGAAGAATCGAGTCAGGTGGACACCCTTTGCGTGGGTGAAATCAAGGTACAATGCAAGGTCGTTAGCGATCTCTTGCTCAAACTGCACGTTCGTCGTATAAATTCGCGGATTAGCGTAATCCTTGCTAAATACACGGACGTTGGCGCCAAACGGAATACCGCCGCCCGGAGCGATCGGCACAGTATTAGGCCAAGCTGGAGGTCCCCCGGGCGACGCACCAAAGCACGTAAACGCGAAGGTGGAGTTGCAAAAGATGCCATATTGCTGGGCGCCGTTATCAGTTATCGATCCGACCTGGGTCAACATATTCTGCCGGCCGTAAAAAATTCCATAGCTCGCACGCATTACCGATTTGCCGTTGCTCGCGATATCCCAAGCAAATCCAACTCGCGGTTGGAATTCTTTCTTGGGACTACGGAGTGTGCCGTCAGACGGAAATCTCGGATCATTCAAAAGCGAGCCATATGCCGTTTGCGCCGGTGGAACTATCGGTTTAGGGAAGATTTGTGCTTCCCAACGCAGTCCGTAACTAAACGAGAGGTTAGGCCTGACCTGCCATTTATCCTGCGCAAACAATGCGTAGTCCTCATTCGTAATTTTTGATGCGCCCGGAGGAGGGACGCCTGCGATTCCCGTAGATATTCCGTTCTGTAGGTAAAGCAGCAAAGGCCCTTGAGCCGTGCTGCCGGCCGGGCACGGCGTTGGCGAGGTTACCCAGGTAACAACCCCGGCGCCGCTGATGCACTCTTGCGTTCTCGGTCCAAACCCGCCTGCTGCCGGTGCCGAGGCATAACGCAAAAATCCGGTCACGCTGTCGAATATGTAACGTCCGGTAAAGAAGCCGCGGAAGACCTGGTCGTTTAGACTATGCAGCCAATCTCCGCCGAACTTGATATTGTGGTTGCCTTTTACAATCGAAAGGCTATCGCGAAGCTGCGTTCGCCAAAAAACTTCGTCGACTCCGGGCTGCAGGAAGAACGGAGCTCCGAAACGAAACGTCGTGCCAAAACCCATCGCTGTATCTGCGGGAACTTTCGACGTCGCAGCCGCACGCGGTCTTTTTTCACGGGAATAAGTAAAGTGAGCCTCATTCAACATCGTCGGCGAGATCGTCGTGTAAAGATTCGCGTTAAAAACATTTATCTTCGACGGACCCTCTGTTCCGTTTGCCGACGTTCCATACGTCGGAACATCAAACGTCTGATTGGTATTCTTTGAATGATCAAAATTGTATGACACCCCAAGTTTGTTGTTTTGGGTCAAATCAACGTCAAGTTTTCCGAGTAGTGCCAAATTCCGGATACTGCGGTCAATCGGTAAGCTCTCATTCTGATTGCGGCTCGATTGGATGAAAGTTACCAACGCCCGTCTCTGACAATCGGGGCTGCCATTGATCAAAGCCTCGTTTAACTGCACTGTCGGCGCCTGCACGGAGCACGGAGTCCCTATTGCTTCGCTCAAGTTTGGCCGCGTAAGGTTCTCTCGGACGCCCTCGACTGCAAAAAAGTAAAAGGCTCTGTTCCTTTTGATCGGCCCGCCGATCGTGCCGCCGAATTGCTGGCGAAGGAAATCGGTCAAAGGCTTTCCATCGGATGTATTCGACGACAATCCCTCGTTTCGAAGGTTGTAAAATAAACTGCCGTTCACGTCGTTCGTGCCTGACTTTGTAATGACGTTGATAATTCCGCCAGCGGTTCGTCCATATTCGGCACTCGCGCCGGTTGCAATTACCTGAAACTCTTTTACGGCATCGAGTGAGATGTCGATCGCGGCACGTTGTCCGCCGGCCTGCTCGCCAAAAAAACCGTTGTTGTAATCACCGCCGTCAAGACTTACGTTGTTAAAAACGCCGCGCTGACCCGCAAAGTTGATCTCGTCGCCGTCCGGCCCTTGCGTGATGCTGACACCCGGCGTCAATGTCAACAGGTCCTCAAACTTTCGACCCAAAATTGGGGTGTTGCTGATAGCCGTCTGATTTAGAGTGGTGCTTGACTCGGTCTTGGCGGTATCGATCGTGGGCGTTGTTGTGATCGTAACTTCTCCGCTAACACCGGAAACTCTTAGTGCGAGATTTAAGGAGATCAAACGGCCAACCGTAAGCTCAACATTTTCCTGATTTAACTTGGCGAAACCCTGTTTTGTAACGGTTACAACGTAACGCCCGGGAGGCATTGACAGGAACGTGAAACGCCCGTCCGACTCTGTCGTGAAGGACTTGGAGAAATTGGTTCCGACATTTCTGGCGTCAACCGTTGCTCCGGCGACGACGGCGCCCTGCTCGTCAGATATGGTTCCCTGGATAGTGCCTGATGTGATGTCCTGAGCAAAGACACCCAGTGCCCACGCTGACAAAAGAACCAGACAGTATCCTACTTTTAACCACCACGCATCTAGCTTCGCATTTTTACTAAACATGATTGTTCTCCTTTGTTTCGATATGTATAAAGAATCTTGCAAAAACGAACAAACCAGCGTCGTGCCGAAATCACAAGATCAGGTGACGTGCCAAGCATACGAGCAAAAGCCCTTTCGCTCCCGACAAAAAAATTTCAGAGCAACGGACGCCAAGTTTTTAATTGGCCCATTGATCACAATCTCCGAAAAATTAAGTTTAGAAACTGAAAACACGCGAATTGTAATCCGTGTCCTACTTGTTTTGCAAGTGATAGGGAGTCAAATTTGTCATTGAGCCGTAACAGCACTTACGCTTTGAGGAAATTCCTGTTGATATCGTGCTTGTGCTAATCTGTTTTGTCGGGAACTTAAGAGAATTTGATACCGCTATGAAGCCGTTTAAGATCAGAGACATCGAGATCGATCCGCCGCTTATCCTGTCGCCGATGGCGGGCGTGACGGACTACACCTTTCGTCGCCTGATCAAACGGCGTGGCGGTGTCGGACTGGTCGTGTCGGAATTTATCTCGGTCGAGGGACTGACACGTCACAATCCGAAATCGAAGCGGCAGATGCGTTTTGACGAGGAAGAGCGTCCGTACGCAGTCCAGATCTTTGGCGGAAAGGCTGACCGGATGGCAATGGGTGCCGAAATGGCCGAGGAGATCGGTGCTGATATTCTCGATGTAAATTGCGGATGCCCGGCGCCAAAGGTCGTCAAGAACGGCGGCGGTTCGGGTCTTTTGCGTGATTTGCCACAGCTTGAGATCATTCTCAAAGAGATCAAGAAGGCGATCACGATCCCGCTAACTTTAAAGCTGCGCACCGGATTCTCAGAGGCTTCGATAAACGTTGTCGACGTAGCCAAGATGGCCGAGCAGTGCGGCGTTGAACACATTCAGGTGCACGGGCGAACCCGTGAGCAGGGCTACAAAGGCCTTGCGAATTGGGATCTAATAAGACAGGTTAAAGAGGCCGTGAGCGTCCCGGTTTCGGGAAATGGCGATATTACGTCGATCGAGTACGGCCTCAAGCGCTGGCAAGAAACTGGTACCGATGGCATCCTGATAGGCCGCGGGGCTATGCAAAACCCATGGATATTTCGCCAGTTTGCCGACGCATTGGCAGGCCGCGAACCATATCAACCTGATCTTCAGGAAAAAAAGGATGTTTTACTCGAATTCTTTTCAGTGTGCCGCGACGAAATGCCAGAGATTGTGGCTTTGGGCAAGATGAAGCAGCTCGCCGGACAATTTACCAAGGGGTTGGTTGGCGGCGCCCAGTTTCGGCAGACGCTTTATCATTCGCACTCGGCACAAGAAATACTGGACAACATCACGACCTACTTTGAGACGCTTACAAACCGCGAAACATTTGGCGATGGCGTTGTCGAAGCCGAGGCGGACCGCGACCTCGAGTTTTCGTCGTGCGACGATACGCCGAATATTCGGTCTGCCGCGATCAACTCCGATTCATACTCAACATCTGCTACCAATTGAGGCAACAAGCTGCGATTTCTTATGTCAATTGTAAAAGGAAGATCGATTCTGGCAGTGGCATCACTTTTATTCGTGGTAACTCTCGCCGGGGCGCAAACAACTGAAATAAATACAGCCCAGTCGGACGCCGGGCCGATCCGTTCGTCAGCCGCGTATGCCGAGATCTTGCTCAGGAAAACAGAACTGCAGGCCGATCTCGAGGCATTTTCGGCAGATTACACTGAGGTAAATCCAAAGATAATGGATCTGCGATTCGAGTTGGGCTCGCTCGATAAATCACTGGAAAAGGTCTTTGGCGTCAAACCTTCGGAAACAGGAAAGCTTACGCTCGCTCTTGGCAAATTGATAGTGCGAAAGGCGGCTCTCGAAACCGACCTCTCTCGCTTGTCGAGGAGCTACAACAAGGACCATCCGGAAGTTAAGCGTGCGAAGCGAAAGGTTGAGATATTTGACGCCGCGATAAAAGAAGTACTGCGATAGGCAAGAAGTTCGGATCACGAACAAAAAAGAGGCCGTCTTTTCAGATAGCCTCTTGATGGAGAACGGAATTCTCGCTTTACGGCGAAGTTACGAGATAAACATCCCACGCCCAGCGTCCGAGCTGTGCGCCATTTGAATCCCGGACCCTTGCGCGGTATCGAAAGCGGTTGCCGTATTGGTCGGTTCGTCTTGATTCGCGGTAGTCAAGGTCTAAAGTTCTGAGGCCAAGTTCCGGCAAAGTATGCAGTTCGTTTGGCTCAGAGACGCCGTTATGGTTTGCATCCTGCCACA
>DAIRVI010000040.1:0-2453 GCA_036802885.1 Pyrinomonadaceae bacterium | reverse complement strand
TCATCGGGAGCACGGCGGCTGGCATATTCGCACTAGCAAAAGAAAACCGGCTCTTGGCCGGAAATATGAAGACAAATTGATCGAGCGGTTGACTTACCGCATTTATGATTGTAAACGAACTCAGCCACTTCGAGAACCGCTGGCCTAAGGTTGGCCCCGGCCGATCAGGACGAACTGGAACCCAGCGACCTGGATTGTTCGGATCTTCACGCATGTCTATGCCCTGAAACCATCTCGTGCCATCATCGAACTTAACACTTATGAAAACGAGAGAAACCTGATCGACATCACTTACACCATCCTTTTTTAAGACGTCCAACATCCGTAATTGATTTTCGGACACCTTTACCTTAATAATCTCGCCTGGTTTCAAAAGTTTAAGCGGTTGATATTCACCGGTTGGCTTCCCGTCAGCGTTCATGACGGGTTCCCGGGTCGGAAACCTTATGCTCATACTTGCGTCATTTGACATATTTCCTTGTTTCGCAATGATGAGATTGATCTCACATTCTTTAATTGCCTTTTTTGATATATTTTTTACGCTCAGCGTGAGAACTCTCAACCAATCCGAACCGCCAACTACGTCGCTGTCATTCATAAACGGCTTGTCACCGAGTTCGCGGCTGACGATAGCAATAGGTTCAGTATTGGTGTCATACTTTCTATACTTGCCATGCTCAACCGTTCGAATTTTCTGCTGGGCATAGGAAAGAGAAGTTGTTAGTAAGAAAATGCTAACAACAAATAAACAAGCTCGTGATATTTTTCTCATGATTTCTCTTCTCTGCTCTTGCGGAAGAGCGGGAAGGTCAATTGACAGAAAGGTTGTTTGGTCTTCGGAAGGCTAAACAACCGGGAAAGTTGCTCTGGAGTAACTTTAAGACTTAATTCGTAAACTATTCCTGAAATTCCAGAATGTCAATCCCAAAGTAAGTAAGCCCGTTGTTGTTAGTCTGCTCTGGTTTGCGACTCAGCCGGCCTCTTGTCCAAGCCGTGTCGTCCGTAAATCCGACTTGCCTTATATCGAGAATCACTTTTTCTATATCGTCCATTCCTTGTTCCCGAGCGTATTTTGTCCAATAGTCAACCATGGTCGCTGGGGGCTTAAGCGTGATCCGCTCTCCAGCCGACAATACCTTAATCTTCGGTTCCGAATACGGGAGCTCGACTGTGATCACGATCCCGGCCGTTTCCGGGGAGGCTACACTAGCTCCGTAAATAGGCTCCTTAAGCATCAGGTTGATCAACAACCAATTGATGTCCTTGCCGGATGTATTAGTGATCTCTAAACTGATCTTTCGAAGCCAATCAGTTCCTGCTTGTATCTCCCGGCCTCGCATTTCCTTGCCATCTATGTTTACTACAACCTCAATCGGAGTATTTGAATAAACGAACTTCGCTGGTTGCTCGACTCGGCGGAGCTTGTCCTGCGCGGCACAGACAAAGACCGCGTAAATGATCACGAGCAATACTGCTGCTCCTTTTGTAATTGTTTTGATTACCATCTTAGTCCTCCTTTCTGCTCTCGGAAGAGCGGGAATGTCAATTGACAGAAAGGTTGTCTGGTCGTCGGAAGGCTAAACAATCGGGAAGAGTTGCCTTGGGCAACTTTAGTACCAATAACGGAAGCGTATTCCTCAAGAGCCTAAATGTCAATATGAAAATAGGCCATTGCAGCCGGCAAAACCGGGCTACTTTTTACCGGCAAAAAGGATAATTTCCGCGTACAAAAAAAGGCCACCTTTTCCGAGCAGCCCCTTTCTTGTTTGCTTTTACTAAACTGTCTAATTGCCCGGCTTTTCTTTACGCTCATCGGCAAAGAGGATCGGAGAAACCAGCGGCCGATAGCTGTCGCTGATCTTGATATACGAGTCGTCCCTGAGCTTAGCCATAAATTTCTTCTGCTCGGTCGGGGCGCGTTCATTCATCATTGCGAGCCTGACGGCGCTCTCGTCAAATTCTGATTCATTGCTGGCCATCTCCCTTTCATCGATCCGCAGGATGACCATCCCGAGCTGATCGGCCTCAAACGGCTCAGTGTATTCGCCGACCTTTAGCCCCTTGATGGGTTTGGCAAGTACTGCTACCAGATCGTCCGTTCGCAGCTTTTCAGCCTTCCCGGTTCCTTGAGTGACTATGCCCGGATCGTTTTCCTTTGCGATCTTTGCAAAATCGCCGCCTGCCTTTAGTTGGGCATAGATCTGCTTTGCCTTGTCTTTGACTGCCGTCTCATCGCGTCCGGCGTAACCCAGAAATATTTCGCTAAACGAAACAGTTTCAGCCTTTGTAAATTTGGCTTTATTCTTTTCGTAGTAGTCTTTTAACTGCTTTCCGTTCGGTTCCCAGTATAATTTCGACTGCACCTCACGCTGGACCACGCGGTCGCGGGTCGCCTGCTTTCGCCACGATTCTCTCAGCTCTTTCGGATCGACGCCGGTTTTTTCCATTTCCGC
>DAIRVI010000039.1:22160-23339 GCA_036802885.1 Pyrinomonadaceae bacterium | reverse complement strand
CCACTAGTTCCATTAAGTATTCGGTTTAGTGTTGATGGAGAAACGCCGAGCGCGGCGGCGAGTTCGCGGCCGCTGATGTGATTCGGTTCGAGATAAACTTCAGTAATAAATTCGCCGGGATGCGGCGGGTTGTGCATAGTCATTTAGTGATAATCCTCGTAGTCAATAACGTGGGCGTCTCCGTCGATGAATTCGAAGGTCACACGCCAGTTTCCGTTGACCCAAATCGACCACCGACCGCGATCTTTTCCTTTCAAAGGATGCAGTCGAAAGCCGGGAACATCCATATCTTCGATGCCAAATGCTGTGTCGAGTGCGGCCAGCAACATCCTAAGCCGTTTCGAATGGTGAGGTTGAATTCCCGCAACACTTCCAGACTCAAAGAACTTCCTCAGCCCTTTGTGACGAAACGACTTAATCATCTCAATCATTATAACGTGTTGCGGACTACGCAACAAGCAGATTACTTAAGTTACATTGTATTTCCATCCCTCTTGCGTGAGAATTATTTCAAGTCATGGACAAAATTGAGTTACTCAATAAGGTCGCCGAAAACGAATTACTACGGTTCCTCGGCGTCAAAGTCGAGGTTGCAACCGCCGAGCGCGTCGTTCTGACGATGGAGGTTACGCCGCGGGTTCATCAGTATCTTGGAATTATGAATGGCGGTGTTTCGCTTTATCTGTGCGAGACCGCGGCGTCGATCGGTGTTGTCGCGGGTGCAGATCTCGACAAAGTTTCGCCTGTCGGGGTTGAGATCAACGCAAACCACTTGCGAGCTGTGAGCAAAGGCATCATCACGGTCGAAGCCAAGCCGATCCATACCGGACGGACAATGAGCGTCTGGAGCATCGAGATTACCAACGACAAAGGCAAGCTGATTTGTACATCGCGACTCACTATGCTTGTTCAAAAACGCGTGGCTTATCAGCCGGACGGTAATTGAATGCATAAGTTCGTCCGAAATCTGATCACTGAATGGCGGCGGCTCGGCCTGCCGCTACGGGATGCAGCGGTTGTCGTGGCGGTTTCGGGCGGAGCCGACTCGGTGAGTCTTTTGCTCGCGCTGGACGAGCTCCGGAAACTGGCTAAACTCGATCTCAGAATTGTCGCCGCCCATCTCGATCATGCCTTACGCGGGCAAGAGAGCGATGACGATGTAGAATTTATCCGCGAGCT
>DAIRVI010000039.1:0-22060 GCA_036802885.1 Pyrinomonadaceae bacterium | reverse complement strand
GAGATGGGCGTGGAGTTTCGTTACGATACGATGAACGAAGATCACGCGTTTGCCCGCGTACGTATTCGAAAGATCCTGATCCCTCTCCTTGAGGAATTTAATCCGAAGATTATCGAAACTCTCACAAATACCGCGTCTCTAATGCAGGACCTTGCCGATTCATCGGTTACGACCGATGAGCGGTTGGTAGTCGGGGATATGAATGTGAGCCGGCTTAAGGGCATGCCGAAACCCGAACTTTACGCCACCATCCGTGCGTGGCTGGGGCAGCAACGTGGAAATACAAGGCAATTGCAACTGAAACATATCCAAGCCATCGAGCGTTTGATTTTTAGCGAAAAGAGCGGCAAGACAGCGGAATTGCCGGGCGGTCGGATTACCAAATCAGGCGGCGTCCTTGTTTATGACGAAAATAGGGTTGAAAATTGACGCCCAGCCATCTAAAATCAAAGGTTGGCGTTTGAGAGGCTCAGGGCGCGGCATTTGGCACAACGCACCGCAGAGATCTTTCATCAATACACCATTGAGAGACTCGTTTGAGTGAGTCGAACTGGAGGCTATAAATTGAGTTCTAAGGCAAAACAAGTTCTGTTGTGGTTGATGATAATTTCGAGTGCGCTCGTTTTCGTCTGGTATTTGCAGACTAAGCAAACGACGCCGCCAAAGGAATTGTCCTTTGACGCTGCCCTGACACAGATCAAGAATAAGGACATAAAGGAAGTTACCGTTAAGGATGACACGCTCGATCTAACAAATAAGAGCGATGTAAAACTTACGGCTCGTCTCGACAGAAGCGACGCAACACGGGATCAGATCTTCACCGCAGCTAAAGAAACGGATACCGTTATTAAGCTCGAAGCTGCATCGACAGGCATCGGCTGGCAGCTTCTGTTGTCATTTTTGCCTTTTATTCTGCTCATGGGTTTTCTGGCATTTACGCTTCGGCAAATGCAGGCCGGCGGAAATAAAGCGTTGAGTTTTGGTAAATCGAAAGCAAAACTGCTCAATAACCAGCAAAAACGAATCACCTTTAAGGACGTTGCGGGCGTCGATGAGGCCAAGGAAGAGCTTCAGGAGATCATCGAATTTTTAAAAGATCCGCAAAAATTCCAAAAGCTCGGCGGCAAAATTCCCAAGGGCGTTTTGATGGTGGGCCCTCCGGGAACCGGTAAGACATTGCTTGCAAAGGCTGTCGCGGGCGAAGCCAATGTTCCATTTTTCTCGATCTCAGGTTCGGATTTCGTCGAGATGTTTGTCGGCGTAGGCGCCTCACGCGTACGCGACCTGTTTGAACAAGGCAAGAAAAATGCTCCGTGCATAATCTTTATCGATGAGATCGACGCAGTTGGCCGCCATCGCGGTGCGGGCCTCGGCGGCGGACACGATGAGCGTGAACAAACGCTTAATCAACTTCTGGTCGAGATGGACGGTTTCGAATCGAACGATGGTGTAATTCTCGTTGCTTCTACGAACCGCCCTGACGTTCTCGATCCGGCATTGCTTCGTCCCGGACGGTTTGACCGGCGCGTTGTCGTTGGTCGGCCTGACGTTCGCGGACGTGAAGGTATCCTAAAAGTTCACACACGCAAGATTCCGCTCGATGAAGCCGTCGATGTTAACGTGATTGCCCGTGGAACGCCCGGATTTACAGGAGCTGACCTCGCGAATATTGTAAACGAGGCCGCCCTTAATGCTGCCCGTTACAATAAGAAAGTGGTGTCGATGATCGATTTTGAGATCGCCAAAGACAAGGTGATGATGGGAGCCGAACGCAAGAGCATGGTGATTTCGGACGACGAAAAACGCATCACCGCTTACCACGAGGCCGGGCACACAATGGTCGGAATGAAAGTTCCCCACGTCGATCCGGTTCATAAGGTGACGATCATTCCACGCGGAATGGCTTTAGGTGTGACGATGTATCTGCCCGAAAAGGATCGATTGAGCGCGACCAAAGAATATTTACTTGGCAATATAGCCATGTCGATGGGCGGACGTATTGCGGAAGATATTTTTATCGGCAGCATTACGACCGGAGCGTCGAACGATATCGAAAAAGCGACCGAGATCGCTCGAGCGATGGTGTGCGAATACGGTATGAGCGAGCTTGGGCCGCTGGCCTACGGCAAAAAGGAAGAACAGATATTCCTTGGTCGCGAGATCGCTCAGCATCGCGATTACTCTGAAGACACGGCCATCAAGATCGATCAAGAGGTCCAAAAGATCATATCCGAGCAATATAAGCGAGCCGAAAAGATCATTAAGGATAATAAGGACGCGATGATCCGTTTGGCAGAGGCTCTGCTCGAATTCGAGACCCTTGATGCCGTTCAGATCAGGCGAGTGGTTGCGGGCCTACCGCTCGATAGCGACAGTTCGCCAACGACCGATGATGGCGGATCACCTGAGAAGAAAGAGAAATCTAAGAGTACTTTTAAGAAACCGATCCTGCCGCCGATCACAGGAAACAATCCTGCAACGGCTTAGGACGAGGTAAGAAAGTAAATTGATGAAAAGGGGAAGAGTCCAGGGCTTTTCTCCTTTTTCTTATTTACCGTTTCTATTTTATGTTTTGGCAGACCTCTAAAAGAAGATTGACTCTCGACCATCCGCTGGTGATGGGAATCTTGAATGTTACGCCCGACAGTTTTTCGGATGGTGGGCGGTACGCGGACGTCGATCTCGCACTCAAGCGGGCTGAGCAAATGATCGCGGAAGGCGCCGATATTCTGGACATCGGCGGTGAATCGACCCGGCCAGGGAGTTCGCGGGTTGACGCCGAGATCGAAATTAATAGGACGTTGCCGGTCGTTGGGGCAATCGTTAAGCGATTTGATACGCCGGTCTCTATCGATACTTCGAAGTCGGTCGTTGCAAGAGCCCTGATCGACCACGGGGCCGAGATCATCAATGATATTTCCGGGCTGCGTTGGGATGCCCGCATCGCTGACGTTGCCGCAAAAAGCGGTGCCGGGCTGGTTCTGATGCATTCTCGCGGAACATTTGAGACTATGCATTCGCCGCCGCCGCTCGAGGACGCGGTCGTCGACGAGGTGCTGAGCGGACTGAAAAGCTCGGTGGAAATCGCTAGAAAATGGGGCGTCGGCGACGAGCAGATCGTTCTCGATATCGGGATTGGCTTTGGCAAGACTCAAGAGCAGAATTTAGAGTTACTTGCGAAACTTGATAAGATTGTAAATGAATTCAAAGTGCATCCGATGCTGGTTGGCGCATCGCGTAAGTCGTTTATCGGAAAGATCCTCGGTGGCTCTACACCAACGGATAGGCTCGGTGGCAGTCTGGCGGCAGCAGTAATTGCGTATCAGCGAGGAGCCAGAATATTTCGGGTTCATGATGTCAAGGAAACTGTTGCTGCAATAAAGTTTGCAGCTCAGTTCGAGAACATTTAGTAGTAACGAACAGGGCTTTGCCAACTTAAAAAACAATCTTTGGGTTGTACCTAAACCCGAGATCGCGGACAGAAATGAAGATTCTCCGACTTTTATTATTATCGACTGCTGTACTTTCCGCTGCAGGATTTACCGAATGCTATAAACCGGTTACGAATTCGGGTCTCCCAAAACATATTAGGACAGTGGCCGTTCCGGCGTTTCAATTCGAGACGAGAGGCCTGCGTTATCGTGTCGAGTCGCGGTTTACCGAGGCTGTCAGCCGCGAGATAATCCGGCGCGGTAACGGCCTCAAGGTGCAAGGTTCGCTAACTGGTGCCGACGCGGTTTTAGAGGGCACGATCCGCGATTTTAGTTTCACGGGCGTGTTGCTCGACAGCCAGGGCCGGGCCCGCGTGTACGAAGTTACGATCGTGACCGCCGTAACGATCCGCGATTTGCGGGAAAACAAGATCCTTTACGACAATCAGAATTTCATATTTCGCGACTCGTTTGAGTTCACCTCCGATCCGCGTTCATTTTTTAATGAGGAAGATCCGGCCGTCGAACGAATGGCACGCGCCTTTGCCGAGGCCGCAGTGTCCGCATTTGTTAACGGAATCGGCGTAAAACTCGAGAAAAAATAGTACCGTTATGGTTCTTTCGCGGGACGACTTAAAAAACAAACTAAAGCGGCGTGAGATTTCACCGGTTTACGTACTGTTTGGAGCGGAGACGCATCTTCGGGATCTTGCGGCGAAAACCATTAACGATCTGGCTTTTGCGGACGGGGAGCTGCGCGAATTTAACGAATCCAGCTTTAGCCTCAATAACGACGATGCTCTAAAACGAGCCCTGGCTGCTGCCGAGCAATTGCCTATGATGGCGGCACGCCGCGTTATTCGTATAACTGACGTTCGAGTGTCGGCCACCGGATTTAGAGATACGATAACCGAAGACCACGAGCCTATCTTATCTGCCTATTTCGCAAACCCAGCCCCCAATTCAGTCGTTATCTTTATCGCCGACGACCTTAACGGTGTCAGGAAAATGGGCAAATTCCTACGCGATAAGACTATTGCGGTCGAATTCGAGCGCCTTGATAATCGGCAATTGGCAGATTGGGCGCGGCGCGGGATCAAGGACTCGGGCGCTGAAATTGACGAGCCGACCCTAGCGTTTTTGCTTGCCCGAACCGGTACCGACGTTCGACGTCTAACCAATGAGATCAACAAACTTGCGGCCGCGGCTTTACCGGCTAAGGTGATTACGTCGGACTTGATCGAGGAACTGGTCCCGAATTCACACGAACTCAGCAATTTTGCCCTGACCGATCACTTAGTTGCAGGTCGCAAGTCGCTGGCTCTCACGACGCTTTCAAAAATCCTGGATGACGGCGCCGAGCCGCTTGCCTTGTTGGGACTTATCTCGTATAACTACCGGCGGCTGTTAATCGCGAAAGAATTGATGTCGCAAGGAGTGGATCGTGGGCAGGTTGCCAGCGTGGTTAAGCTCAGATACAACGATCAGGAGCCGTTTCTCGCCGCCGCCCGCCGTGCAGATACCCACACACTGACACATGCGATACAGCGCCTTGCCAAGGCGGACCTTTCCATTAAAACGTCAAAGGGCGGGAGCGGACCCACGGGCGCTCGGATGCAGATCGAGATGCTTGTTTGTGAGCTGGCTTTAATGTGAGACACTCATTGCGTCGGTCGCTCAGATCGGGGCGAGATTTGATGCCCTGTTGAAAAATCCGTAAAGATTGTTGTAATCACCGATCGCGCGATTAAGGATCAGCGGCAATTGCGGCAGGTCATTCGTATTGACTACCAGGTTGAGATTTCTTAAAAAAGCGTCGTGAGCATTCATCGTCGTCCCGCCGTCCTCAAGTGAAATGAGAAATAGTCGCCGACGTTCGGACGAGTACATTGAGTTGGCTTTTTGCTGTAATACTGCCGCTCCGCCCATTTCGGCGGCAAAATCCGGCGAGAAGATCATTATCTCGGTCTTGCCTTCCCGTAAGCGTTCGTTCGCCTGTGCCGGTGTCTGAGCGACATAAACTTTGTATCCCGATTTTGCCAGCAATCTGGCGGTTTCGTCCGCTTTAGCGCCTAAACACACGAGAACGCGCCTCGGTTTCTCACTATCGTCTTCAACCGTGAGCTCACTGTTTTGCGATTGAAGCGCAGACATCAAAGTCCTAAGAGCACTATTGATCTGAAAGCCCGACTCTTTTTCAGCAAATTCTTTAGAGCTTTCCGTTGTAGGCGCTGCGGGCTGGTTTGCGGCAAGCTGGTCAACGGCCGAGATACCTTTCCCCGACGCGTCTTTTTGGACTCGCAGCAAATTCTGACACCGTGGGCAGCGCACTGAAAAGTCGCCGGCCGGAATCTTTGATTCCTCTAACTGTAGGGAAACAGAGCAATTATCGCATCGTATTATCATATCTTTATTTTTCGTGGCGCTATTCGATCATGTTAAGGACCGAGTCAGGATTTTCCGGCGGCGGCGGTTTCACCATTTGTTTCGGCATCGGCTTTGGCTTTGCGGCGTTCGCATAATCTTCTGTCGACGACAGTCCCTTTAGCTGAAGGAGAAGGTTATTCTGATTCGTCGCAAACGAAAGCCCGTCTTCCATTGTGATCAGATCCTTCTCGATCATATCCCGAATTACCGAGTCGAAATCCTGCATTCCGTCTATCTCGCCATCCCGGATCGCATCGAGCAGTGATTTACCCTCGGTCTCGCCTTTCTCAATATACTCGCGGGTTCGCGGATTCGATTTTAGAATTTCGACGGCTGCAATTCGCCCGCGTCCGTCCGCTGTCGGTATCAGACGCTGAGAGACGATATAGCGGAACGTTTGTGCAAGCCGGGTGCGGATGATCCTCTCTTCGTTCTTTGGATAAAGTCCGACAATGCGATCGATCGTCTTCGAAGCGTCGATCGTGTGTAATGTCGAGAGCACAAGGTGGCCAGTCTCGGCCGCTTCCAATGCGATCTCGGCGGTTTCCAGATCACGCATCTCACCAACCAAGATTACTTTTGGTGCCTGACGAAGCGCAGCACGCAATGCCGAAGCAAAATCTTTTGTATCCGACCCGACCTCACGCTGATTGATTGTCGATTTTTTGTGATTGTGGAGAAATTCGATCGGGTCCTCGATCGTAACGATGTGATAGCTTTTGATCTCGTTGATTCGATCGATAATGGCTGCAAGCGTCGAGGTTTTGCCCGATCCTGTCGGTCCTGTAAGCAAAACTACCCCGTTGCGAATATCCGCAATATCTTTTAGCACAGGCGGAAGCCGTAGAGATTCGAAACTCGGAATCTCGTGCGGGATAACGCGCATTACGATCGAGTACGAATTACGCTGTCTGAATATGTTGACGCGAAAACGGCATTTACCTGGCAAGGCGTAGCTGAGATCGGCCGTCTGGTGTTTGACGAGATGCTCGGCCGCGTCAGGGTTTTCGCGGATCAGCGACATGGCGATCATCTCGGTCTGAAATGCCGATAATCGGCCGAGACCGATCGGCGATGCCGGATAGAGCACACCGTTTATTTCGACCTGCGGTTTTTGCCCGCACGAAAAATTTAGGTCGCTGACATTGTCGGACGTGAGCAGCATCTGCTCAATAATGGGTGCTACATCAAGCAAGCTCATGATTAGGATTTACTCCTGGAGTTGGTTTTACAAGGTAGGGAAAGTCCTGGATGTGTCAAGACGGTAGCGCTCATGCATGAACGCCGTTAGAGACTATTATCGACCATCGTGGGAGAATAATGCAAGCTTATTTTTAACTGAAGTAAACAAAGTTTAGCATTTGGTGATGGACATGCGAATCAGTTCTCGCATTCGAGTCTCGATTTTTGCCGGGTCTGAAACGATACCGCCGATCATCGCGACGGAATCGGCACCAGCGTCAAAAACCGCCTTCAGACTTTCCCGCGTGATGCCGCCGATAGCGACGAGCGATGCATCGCCAATGGATCCCCGCACCTCGTGCAAACCGGTTAAGCCGAGCGGTGCGTGGTGATTCTCCTTAGTGCCGGTATGGAAAATGGGTCCGATCGCTACATAATCAACGGGCAAACTCAATGCGTCCTGAGCCTGTCGAACCGAGTGTGTCGAATACCCGATGATCGCATCGGGGCCCAGAATTTCTCTGGCATTCACGGGAGGTAAGTCGTCCTGGCCGAGATGGACGCCATCGGCGCTGAGGGCGAAAGCTATATCGACACGATCGTTGATAATGATCCTTACGCCGTGCTTTTTTGCTATTTGAATAGCTTCGGCAGCCGATGCGTAAAAGTCTCGTGGGGAGTCGTGCTTTTCCCGGAGTTGTATCAGTTCCGCTCCGACGGCGATCATTCGCTCGACTTGCGCAGCGTGAGAAATGCCTGCAATGCGTGTGTCGGTGATCGGATAGATTCGGGGTAACTTAAAGTTCATGGTTTAAAGTTCGAGCTTCAAAGTCGGATTCGTAAGCTCAACCTTGAACTTCGAACCTTAAACTTTGAACTATCAGTAAAGCGACTTCATCATGAGGTAGCAGTCTTCGCCATTGTTGTAATACTTGCCGATACGCTGAACAACTGTGTAATTTGCTCGCCGGTAAAGATCCTGAGCGGTAACATTGCTTACGCGAACCTCAAGCATAAGCGTTCCGACCTTACGATTTCGAAGGTTGGCCTCTATATGCTCGAGCAGCCTTACGGCAATTTTGCGACGGCGATGTTCGGGCGCGACGCCGATAGTCGTGAGGTGCGCGGCGTTATTTTCATTGACCATCACAAACGCGAACCCGACCATTTCACCGGTTGGCGTCACCGTCTGGTAACTTAAGGTTCGCGACTCGTTCAATAAATATTCGAAAGTGTGTTTTGTGTAATTATCGCCCTTGCGAAAGCAACGAACATTTAATCGCAACACCTCGGGTAAATGATCCGTCGTTAGCGTGCGAATATCGTATACGCAGGGCGGAGCCGGTACGATTACCTCGGGCTCAGCCGGGTAGACCGGAACAAAGAAATTGCGAATTGTTTCGAGGACGGCCATACGATCAAACGATCAGCATACAGTCGCCATAGCTATAAAAGCGATATCCGACGCTAACGGCATGCCTGTAAGCACTCATTATAAGTTCGTGGCCGCCAAAAGTGGAAGTCAAAACAAGCAGCGAGCTCCGCGGCAGATGAAAATTGGTGAGCAGAGCGTCGATCGCCCTGAATTTATAACCCGGCGTTATTGTGAGATCCGCAGAGCCTGATCCTGCGACAAAATCGTCGAATCTCGTAACAGTCGTTTCGAGCGCCCTGGTTGTTGTCGTTCCAACTGCGATAATGCGGCGTCGGTCGGCCCTTGCCCTAGAAAGGATTTCGGCCGTCTCGTCGTTGATCTCATACGATTCAGGCAAAACCCGGTGGTCCGCAATGTCATTTACGCGAACGGGCTCAAAGGTTCCGTATCCCACGTGCAGCGTGATCTCGGCGACCGTAACACCAATGTTCTTAATTGTTTCAAGAACACCGGGAGTAAAATGCAGACCCGCGGTCGGTGCCGCGATAGCCCCGCGATTCTTTGCGTACACGGTTTGGTAAGACTGACGGTCCGCATCGATCGCCGACGCCTGACGCTTAATATATGGCGGGAGCGGTGTCTTGCCGATCTCGTCTACGATCTCGTCGAAACTATCCGTCGTCTCAAACCTTATTTGGACCCGTCCGTCAGACGACTTTTCGACAACCTCAGCGGCCAGTTTACCGCCAAAATCGATCCTCTTCCCAGGCCTCAATCGTTTTGCCGGCCGCGCCAGAGTTTCCCAAACGAAAGACTCAGTTTCGCTGACGAGAAATATCTCAACATTCGCACCGGTCCCGGTCTGGCCCATCAACCTTGCCGGAAAGACCTTTGTATTGTTGAGAACCAGCGAATCTCCTTTTTGCAAAAACTGATGAAGATCCCGGAAATCTCGGTCGCTAAACGAGTTGGACGCACGATCGACGGCAAGCATTCGAGACGATTCACGTTCAGCCAGCGGCTCTTGGGCTATTAGCTCGGGCGGAAGTTCGAATTCAAAATCGGAAACTAACATTACCGGTATCTGGCAGAAGGAAGTTGTTTAACCGATTGTAACAGAATGAAGATTTGAATATAATTGACACAATACAATTGACCGTTAACTGCAGTTTTTAGACATCTTTAGACTCAAAAATTGTATCAGTAGTACCTGGAGTCATCGCAATATCCGTTACAGCCGGAGCGATCATAAGAACTCGATAAAAAAGGAAAGTAAAACTATGAAAAAGAACATTTTTAAAACATTCTTTACAGGAGCGTTCCTAGCTCTGGCGGCAGTTTCGATGCCGACAGCGTTAAATGCCCAAGTCGAACAATTAAGGTATCAAAACCGATATTCAAAATCGCAGATCGGTCAGATTATTTCGAAGCTCGAATCGAGCAGCAACAAGTTCAGGCGAGATTTTGACAGGGAGTTGGACCGAAGCACACTTAATGGCACGAGCACGGAGGATCAGTACAACGGCTACATCAGAGACTACGAAAACTCACTCGACAGTCTGCGAGCGGATTTCAACCGGAACGATTCGTGGTGGATGGTCAGAAATGAGGCGTCGGACGTTGTTAATGCCGCACAACCCGTAAACAACCTGATCAATGGGTTGCCGTTTCGACGAAATATCGAACGACAGTGGAACAACATGCGAAAGGACTTAAATAAGCTCGCTGATGCATTTGATCTGCCGGGCCTGAATGGCGGTGGTTGGAACGGCGGCGGTTGGAATGGACAGGGACAGACAAGCACGCCACCGAGTTGGGCCAATGGCACGTTTTACACTACGTCGACAATTGACGGTGCTCAAGTCGTCCTGACGGTCGCCAACAATGGCCGTGTCACATCGCGAAGCGGCGCAAACACGAGCTACGGAACGTATTATAACGGAACGATCAGCATGGAGGGCGTTAATGTACAGGTCTATCAAATCAATAACGGTATCCGTACGCGTCGAACCGATAATGGTCAGGAAGTGTACTATTCGCGCAACAGTTCGGGCGGCGGTTATGGCGGCGGTGGCAATACGAGTTCACCTCCGAACTGGGCTCGTGGCACTTTTTACACGACTTCGCAGACCGACGGGGCTCAGATCGTATTGGCGATCTCTAACAACGGCCAGGTTACATCCACCAGCGGCGGTAACACGAGCTACGGAACTTATTACAATGGAACGATCAGTATGGAGGGCGTCAACGTCCAGGTCTATCAGGTGAATAACGGTATCCGTACTCGTCGCACCGATAACGGTCAGGAAGTGTACTATTCGCGCAATAATTCAGGCGGAGGTTACGGCGGCGGCAACACAAGCTCGCCTCCTGATTGGGCCCGCGGCACGTTCTACACGATATCGACAATTGACGGGGCTGAGGTTGTGCTAACGATCGCCAGCAACGGCCAAGTCACTTCGCGCAGCGGTGGCAACACTAGCTATGGAACATACTCCAACGGAATGATCAGCATGGAGGGTGTCAACGTAAGAGTTTATAGGACCAACAACGGCATCCGAACCGTCAGGGAAGATAACGGACAAGTTGTGATCTATAACCGGTAACTCGTAAAACGCCGGCGACGAATTATTGGTAAATAGCGTGATTTGCCGGATCATTCGTCCCTGTAGTATTTAGACGAATACGAAACGAAAAAAAAAGCGGCACGGATCAATTTGATCCGTGCCGCTTTGTTTTTTTGGTACCGAGGGTCGGAGTCGAACCGACATGGGCGTTAAGCCCGCTAGATTTTGAGTCTAGTGCGTATACCAGTTTCGCCACCCCGGCACAGAATTAATGATAATAAATCTCTGAGGGCGATAGGTCAAGACGCTGTCGCTCGACCGTCGAAACCAACATTCTCAACGCGACGTCGCACAAGTGCACGTAAATCCGTCTGTAACCACTAGATCGTCGATGTACTGCCCCTCGCGAAAACCGCCGATGTCCGTGCCCACGCGCCAGCGCAATTGAACTTTCTGTCCGGCCGCCGAGGTCGGAAGCCTGACGGCAGTTGTAATAAACTCCGACGTCTGGTTTACGCCGCTGCGGCCCGACCAACCGAGCTGTCCCGCAAGTGGATTTTGGCAGCACGCATCGAGCAAACCATCATAACCGCCGGACTCAAAGCTGCCGCCTGCCGCAAGTATGTCCTGCCAATTTCCGGCTCCGATTCTTATCTCTAACAACGACCCATCGTAAAGCCGATTACGTAGAAATGTCGTTTCGAATTCGTACCAGTTCTGAAAGGTGAGGCGGGCACTCACCGTGGTGATGTTAAACACCGGCGTGATCATCTCATTGACCCCCGAATATTGTATATCCTTGGCAAAAGCTGCTTTCAAACCCGAGGTCGAACGAGCAGCGCTAACTCGCCAATTCCGATCGAATGGCGGTTCGAACTCATTCGAATGTGTCTCGGACCGCATCCACCTAACAGGAAGCTGTCCCTGCGGAATACGGTCAAAATTTTGACGAAACGCGATCTTTGACGTGCCGGTTTGCAACGGTATCGTAATGTTACCCAGATTTTCGGCTCCATCCTGCAAATTGATCGTTAGAATTATTTGATTGCCGCAAATCACGCTCGTTGAAACGTTGAAAGCAAATGGCCGAATAATAGGGTTGCCATTTACCGGCAAAGCCCCATACGTCTGCGGCGGTCCCGGGTTGCTAACGCCGCCGCCCTCGATCAAGGTCGCGACAAGATTTTGCGTTGCCAGCGAGCCTGTGTTTCTGAGTGCTACATCGATTGTTACCGATTCACCAGGGTCGGGAGCGCCGTTAGCGCCGCAGCTTTCAGCTGAAACCTGAGCCGAGACGTTTACCAAAACCGGAACAGGCTGGAGCGAAAAATTCTGCGTGATCGTCTGACCATTGGCCAGATTCACCGACAAACTCTGAGACCGAAACCCGTAGGCCGCCGCCGTCAATGTAAAGTTTCCCGGCAGGACAGCCATATTGCCATAGCCGCCGTTTGCCGCAGTGGTTCGCGAAAACATCGATGCAGTCACTCTCGCATTTGCAACCGGCTGACCGTTTGATGAGTTTGTAACAACTCCAGTGATAATCGCTCGCGGTGCTGCGGTACACTCGGAAAACTTAAATTTTCCGATACGGGTCAACCACGTAAAATCACTAAAATTCTGACTTTCGAGTGTGTAATATTCACCGGTCATCCAGAACGTGCAGTCATCAACCGGATCGACGGACATCCCGCTGTAATCACCCCAGCGCCAGCCGAACGCCTTTTGGACACCTGTTCCCGTGATTAGCGGCGTTTCCTCTCGAAACATCCCCGCGGGTTCTGTTGCCAATTTGCCGGTGTAATAGATCGAAGGTTGTTTTTGGTCGGTGACTAAATTATACCCGACGGCGAGGTTCCCTTGATGATCCTGTGCCGCGCTGCCTATCCAGTGAGACGAAACAGTGTCGCCGATCGTCGCCTGCTCTCTAACGGAAAACGCACCAGCCGAGCGGCGGAGCTCGTATACACGAACGCCGGCTCGATACGGACTGAGTGAGAGGCGCACCGTTTGATTGAGAACGAGGGACTCGCTTGCTCCTAAATTCCGATACGCGGCGCGATAATTTAGCCGATCGCTGTTTGCATCCAACCGCTCACCGGGCGCGGGTTGAGTGATGTCGGCTCTACCATCGGGACTTGTCGGATCAAAGCCGGCAACCACAATAGGGCTTTCCGGCCTCTCTAAGAATGTGGAATTTAAGGGATTTGCAAAGTCGGCGTGAAAATCGAAAAGCCTGATCGCATCCTGAGCATCACCATATTCTGTCGCGGTGTATCCCGCGAAAATATTCGGCGCCCCAGCATTTGGTGGCCGCAGACCGTCGAGGTCGGCCGGAAGCAAATTGCCTAAACGCAAAGTCGTCGAAGACGGCCGGTTAAAATAAATAAAACTCGCGGTCGGGTCGCCCACAAGCATCTTTGCGCGATCGAACGCAAACAAACCGCTTCCAGAGTAGTCGGAGCCTGTAAATTCCTCGCTAGACATGTAATATCCATCGGGCCACACACCAAACTTCGAAAAGTCGTTTATCCGGATGTTGGGCATTACAAACTCGTAAAGAAAATACGAACCGGTCGGATCGCCCGTTTTTGAAATTGCTATCATTTGCCGGAATGGCGGCGCGTTATAACAGTATTGGCTGATCAGCCAACGGTCGGCGAGCGGGTCGTAAAGCACAATAGGTTCGCCGTCATCGCGGGTTGAACATAGCGTTCCGAGCGGTGCGAACAGTTGACTCATTCTAAATGGCGGCGTCAGTGCGTTACCGCTTTTGTCGAAAACACGCACAAGAGCGTTCGCTGCCTGGACGTAATGATCGGGCCCAACATCACCGATCATATCCGGTGGCAGTATAAAGAGACTATATTCGGCAATGTTATCGAAATTAGACAGACCGTCGAATGAAAGCGATGCTGCGGGCATTGGGAGCATTGACGAGCGAGCCAGCGCCGTGTCTGAATCGTGCAGTCCATTCTCTTGCTTTACGCTTGATGCTGCGGGCGGTCCGATCTCTTTAAGCCCCAGTTTTTGGCCGGTAATAACGGATTTCGATCTATCATTTTGCGCGGAAATATCACCAATCTTTTGGGAAGATCCAAAAGCTACCGCCGTTCGTGATATCGGGATCAAATGTTCGGGCGTCGTTCCGCCGACCGATTCGTTGCGTTCCGCAGCTTGCCTTTGAGTTAGAACAAGGCCCAAACAAAGCAAAGCTACAATAAGAAAAAGCCTGTGTTTCATCCCAGATTTCCGGTTGCTTAAACTTCGATCAATATTTCGATCGTAGCGCGACGCTTGGCTTCGTCGAGAAAGCGTTCTATTGCCGCTGCGACCTTTTGACGGGTTAATACCTCGCGTATTTCCGGTCGCTTTTCGTCAAGCACCGGCATTAATATGCCTGGAAATCGCTGCCGAAAATCGGGCGCAAATACCTCTCGATAGTACTTTGTTTCCTCGTCGGCGGTGACAACCACAAAAGCGCCAAAGCGAAAGTCGATGTATTTTTCTATCGCAACGCGCTGGGTGATGAGTCGCTCGAAAGCGGCATCTTTCACCGACTCAAATCCGACTTGTTTAAGCCTGCCCTCAAAGACCGCAGGGGTGGAAAAAAAACCGAGCGTCGCGTTTATCTTATCGTTAATTTCTTTCTCAGTCGGCGCGATTCGCGGTAACCGCTCGGCCTCAAGAGCAAACAGCCTTTGATTTATAAGCAGTTGCAGCGCCTGATTGAGATCGTCGGATCGCGGCGGGTCAAGCGACGTTCCGGGCTGCAGGGCAAGCTGCCAAACGAGGTCTGAATAGGTGATCAACTCGCTCCGTGTTCCGTAGCTGACCACTGCCACCGTTTTGTCGACTATTTCTTGGCCCCTGGTATTCATGGCCGAAAATACGACAAGGGCCACCAATAGGCTGAGCAGAGATCGATTGCACTTGCTAATCAGTCCGTTCATTGTTTCTCCCTCAATTTTTAACCGGATTATAGGCCGTGTCAACCTATTTGTCGTTCCGTTTAATTTGTTGACAAGATGTTTAAAATTGTTTTTAATTAAAAAGGAGGTCTCTAAACTTCCCACGATCTACTAGATCTCCGCGAACATCGTTAATCTGCGCCGACTCATCCGGCTGCGATCAATCTCAATGTTAACTTCTTCGCCGCCGAAAAAAGATGCCGGGCATATTTCAGTCATAGCGCCTGCAGACGACAATTTGGCCGAGCTCAGGTTTATCGCCGAGCTGGGGCGGAACCTGCTCTTTACGGTTCATCCCAAGAAGGTCGCAAGCCGCGTCGCCGAAGCGATACGCAACGGAATAGATGCCCGCGCTTGCGTATTTGTTGCCGAGATTGAAAACATCGGGCTGGTAAGTTGTGGGTATTCGGAAAACGGAGAATTAGAGGACAGTTTCCTTTGCAAAGAAAAGTTTGAAAAGTGGTTGAACTTTATGCCGCCTCAGGTCGGATATTTGGAAAGTGCTACGAACGAATTTATGCTCACCGACACTCACCACGTTTGCGAATACGTTTCACCGCTGCATATAAACGGCGAGATCAAGGGAGCGATCGTTGTCGGGTTTGAGACGGACGGCGAATTTACCGACAAGAAAACACGACTCGTTGACGCGGCGACTCAAATGTCGGCAATGAGCGTAAATCTTTCGGCCCATTACGAAGCCGCACTAAACAACTCGATCCACGAGGCCCGAGCGGAGCATCGTAAGTTTACCGAGGCCGTCCTCGACGCCCTGCCAGTTTCGCTGTACGTTGTTGACCGCGATTATCGCATCGTTACGTGGAACAGGCACCGCGAGGTCGGCGTTCAGGGAATACCGCGTGATACGGCGATCGGGCGAGATGTGTTTGACGTTCTTGCAAAATACCCGAAAGGGCGAATTCGTGCAGAGTTTGAGCGGGCATTTCGAACCGGCGAGATCGAGCGGATCGAGCAGCAAACAGTAGCTGAGGACGGTTCGACCCGACACTGGATGGTCAGCAAGATACCGATGAAGGATGCGGACACTAATGAGGTAACGCATGTAATTACTGTCGGCGAAGACATAACCGTACGGGTCGAGGCAATTCAAGCTATCAACCGCGCAGAAAAGCTTGCTGCGGTCGGACGTCTCGCCGCCGGCGTTGTACACGAAATTAATAACCCGCTTGCGACAATTGCGGCCTGTGCCGAGTCTCTCGAACAGCGAATTGACGAGGGAGCGTTCGAGGCATCTGAGGCGGCTGATGATCTCACGGAATACCTTGGCTTGATCAAAAGCGAAGCGTTTCGGTGCAAGACGATCACGACGGGTCTGCTCGATTTCAGTCGCATCCGGACAGGCGAACGCTCACAGGTCGACGCTGACGAACTTGTGCGATCGGCTGCAAACCTGATCTCGCATCAAAAACGCGGCGAGAGCATTACGCACCAGATAGAGATCGATGACGATTTGCCCCAGATCTCCGCCGACGGTGGCCAGATTCAGCAAGCGGTAATTGCGCTTGCGACGAATGGAATCGACGCTATGCCGGATGGCGGAAAGCTCACGTTCCGGGCATTTTCTAAAGCTAACAGTGTCGTAATCGAAGTCGAAGATACTGGCGCGGGAATACCGGACGAAAACATGTCCAAAATATTCGAGCCATTTTTTACGACAAAGGAAATTGGCAAGGGAACAGGCCTCGGGCTCTCAGTTTGCTACGGCATTATCTCTGATCACAACGGGCGGATAACTGTCCGGTCGACGGTCGGTCGCGGCACCACGTTCAGTATTATTCTTCCGGTGGTTAAAAGCCGCTCCAATTCGAAAATGAAACACTCAAAATAATGGCAAAACTCTTAGTAGTCGACGACGAGAAAAATTTAAGGCTGGTAGTTCAGAAAGAAATGACCCGGCAGGGCCACGATGTCGAATGCGCGGAGGACGGCGAGGCCGCGTGGGCATTGCTCGAGGAACAGGATTTTGACGTCCTGCTGTCCGACATTAATATGCCTAAGTTGGACGGTTTGGGTCTCCTGCGTAGAACGCGCGAAAAGAGCAACAATCCGCCCGAGGTTATTATGCTCACCGGCCAGGCAACAGTCGAGTCGGCTATCGAGGCGATGAAACTCGGTGCCTACGACTATTTGACAAAGCCCTATCGTATCGGCGAACTCTCCGCCCTCGTGACTGCCGCGGCCGAAAAACAACAGCTGAAAGTGGATAATCAGCGGCTTCGGGCCCAGATCGCACGAACGCACGTATCGCTGCCGGATATCGTTGCCGAATCCAAGCAGATGAAAGAAACATTGCGGCTCGTTGACCGCGTTGCGCCGTCGGACACGTCCGTTTTGATCACCGGCGAATCGGGCGTCGGCAAGGAACTGATCGCACAGGCAATACACCGCCTGAGTAATCGAAGCGACAAACCGTTCATAGACCTCAACTGTGCCGCTCTCCAGGACACGCTGCTCGAAAGCGAGCTGTTTGGGCACGAGGCGGGAGCGTTCTCAGGTGCTCGCGCGAGAAAACTTGGCCTTTTTGAGATTGCGGACGGCGGTACGCTGTTTCTCGATGAAATAATGGAAATGCCTATGCAGCTTCAGTCAAAGCTGCTCCGGGCGCTCGAAACCCGCTCGTTTTTCCGCGTCGGCGGAGTGAAAAAGGTCGAGATCGACGTTCGTCTAATAGCCGCGACCAATCGCGATACGGAACAGGCAATTGCTGAGGGCATCTTCCGCGCCGATCTGATGTATCGGATAAACAGTTTCGAGGTGAATATTGGGCCGCTGCGCGAACGCCGCGAGGATATCGAGCCGCTGGCAAGGCACCTATTGCAGAAACTCGCCGGAGCTGCGGCTCCCGAAATGTCACCCGCGGTGATCGAGGCGCTTTGTGCGTTCGATTGGTCCGGTAACGTTCGCCAGCTTCGCAACTGTCTGGAACGTGCGGTACTTCTCTGTGACAACAATACGATAACGCCGCGTGAGCTGCCGCCCGAGATTGCATTTCGCACCGATAAGCCGAACGTTTCCGTTAGCTACGGCGCTCCGCAGGCTGGCAGCGTGAGCTCATTTCAGAACGCGACACCGACGAGTCTTCGCGACGTCGAACGCCAGCAGATCATCGGCGCACTTGAGAAAACCGGTTGGCACCGCGGCAAGACCGCCGAGCTGTTGGGCATCTCGCCATCAACGCTCTACCGCCGCCTGCGTGAATATAATCTCGACGTTTAGAAGCACAATTCTATCGATCCAAATAAAATAAATATCGCTGTTCCGACATCGGAGTAAGTTTTTCTTCAAACGAGATATTTTGTTTTTGCAATTCAGCGCGAAGGTTCGGGCCCCCAAATAGCAGAAGCCGCCGCTGTTTTCTCCACTTGAGCAAACGCGGCACCTGCTCGGTAAATTTATCGAGAGCACGGCAGGTGACCGCCTCGGAATTTGCGGGATCGACTTCTTGAAACTGCTTGTTAACGATTTGCGCCCTCAATGAGATACCGAGTTCGCCGACAGCATGATCGAGAAATTTTGCCTTCTTTTCTTTCGACTCGATCAGAACCGCGCGCAGATCATCGCGAACGAGCAAACACGGGATGGACGGCAGGCCTGCGCCGGCGCCTACGTCAGCAAATTTTGCGCCTTTGGGAAGATATTTGAGCAAGGTCAGAGATTCCAAAATGTGACGGATCGCGAATTCTTCAGGCGAACATGGCCCGACGAGATGCAAAAGCGGGTTATGCGCTTGTATCAGGTCGTAATAATCGGCAATACGCTCGACGGCTGTGTCCTGTAGATCAAGACCGAAGTTGGCTTGGTGGGTATTTATGGCTTTGACGAACTCGTTACGCACTGTTGAAGTTTCAAGCAAAGCCACCAAGAACGCAAAGTCAGAACCGCCTGCGTTAGTGGGCGGCTAGTATATCGAATATGTTAAGAAACCGGCCCTCTACCTACGCAGAGGGTTCTGACAAGGTTGGTGCGGACGAATGGAATCGAACCATCACGGCCTCACGGCCACGGGCTTCTGAGACCCGCGCGTCTACCAGTTCCGCCACGTCCGCACACGGCGAACATCGATGATACGAATTCACCTTCGAAAACTCAAGAAAGCCCAACGGATTTGGTATATTTGACGGAGTGCAAAGCGATCTTGAAGCAAATTTGGCCGAGGTCCGGCGTCGAATCGCAAACGCGGCTCTGCGTACGGGACGAAACGTTGATGAGATCAAGCTGGTCGCCGTCAGTAAAACGCATCCAGCCGAGACTTTGCGAAATGCGATCGCGGCGGGCATTAATGTCTTTGGTGAAAATAAAGTGCAAGAGGCTGTGAGTAAGATCGTCGAGATCGGCCGCGACACAGCAGAGTGGCACCTAATCGGCCATCTGCAATCAAATAAGGCCCGCAAGGCCGTTCAACTTTTTGACGTGACCGAATCTATCGATTCGGTCGAACTCGCAGAGCGGCTTGAGCGTATTTGTGAAGAGGAAAGCCGCGAGGAGTTATCGGTTTTTGTGCAGGTCGATCTCGTCGGTGAGGCCACTAAATCTGGCATCCCCGAAAGCGAACTGCCATCACTCTTAGCGTATTTGAAAACCTGTAAACATTTGCATCTCAAAGGCCTGATGCTTTTGCCACCATTTTTCGATGACCCCGAGGCTACGCGGCCATATTTTAGGCGGATGCGAGCGATACGCGACGAGATACTTCCCGGTGGCGAACTTTCGATGGGAATGAGCCACGATTTTGAGATCGCCATCGAGGAAGGTGCGACGGTCGTCCGGGTGGGAACGGCGATCTTTGGAAAAAGAGTAGTTAACCACAGATGAACACAGACTTACACAGATTGCTTCGACTTTTCTCTTTTAAATTATCCGTGTTTATCTGCGTGCATCTGTGGTAAAAATCTTATGCTTTCAGCTTTAGTTTATCCGGTATTTAGTATTATCGTCTGGAGCCTTTTTGGCATCTTTCTGGGCGTGTTACTGCTACGTTTGGTGTTTAACTACGCTGACCCAAATCCTTTCGGTAGAGTCGGCAGATTTGGTTTCAAGGTACGAAAGCTCACCGAAAAATGGGTGTACCCGGCAGCGAGATTTTTTGCGATGTATCGCATAGATACTCGGCTTGCGCCACTGCTGACTATGTTTATCGGTCTCGTTTTCACCTATTTTTTTACAAAGATCGTAGGTAATACATTTTTTGTGATCGACGGGTTGGCAGCGGGTGTTATGACGGGCAGCCCCATGATCGTTATCGGTTTTGTGCTCTACGGTTTGCTCAGTTTGCTTATTCTTTTTATCTTTATCCGATTCCTTGCATCTTGGTTTGTGTTTACCCGTAAGACATTTCTCAGCCTTGTCGTGAGGGTCACAGACCCGATCCTACTTCCTGTCCAACGGCTAATTCCCCCGATTGGTATGTTTGATGTCTCGGCCATGATCGTGCTCCTTCTAATTAGTTTTTTGCAGGCGATCGTGCTGAACGTTTTTGTAAAAAATTGATAGATATTACCGACAGCGATGGCTCGATTTTATTTGCGGCTCGGGTTGTGCCGCGAGCGTCGAAAAGCGAGATCGTCGGCGAGCACGACGGCGCCCTCAAGGTGCGGATCGCATCGCCTCCCGTCGATGGAGCTGCGAACACCGAGCTGATCAAGCTGCTTGCAAGGCGATTTGACGTGTCAAAAAGCGATATCGAGATTGTCAGCGGCGAAACTTCGAAAAATAAAAGAATAAAGATCGCAAACCTGTCAATATTGAAGTTTGAGGAGTCCTTAAAATGAAAAATCAAATTTCCTTTATGTCCGGCCTTTTCAATACTGAGGCTCTTGTGCCGCCAGTCGCTAACGACCGGCATTTTGGCGAGGACCTCGCTAAATGGTTGCAATTGAAGTCGAAAGGTAGCGATTTTGTGTTTGGGACGCCCGTTCCCAGTGCAGACGGCTGGTCCGAAACTGTCGCCGCAAATGGAGAAAGATTTGTCCTCGGATTTGGCCTCGTCGAGGCATCCGTCGGCGAAGATTACGCCGAATGGGTCATCAAGGTAGGTAAGCTGCGGACATGGAAATATTTTGGTTCGAGAGATTCCGCGTCGCGTTCGAGATTGTGCGATCTGATTCACAACATTCTCCGCGACGAACGTCAGATCAGAGAGGTGCAATGGAGCTAACGGCGGGAGCGTTTTGCGCGACGAAAATTCGCGTGATATATTCGTTTATTCTAATTTAGTTCAACAAAATAAGGGTTTCTACAAAATGTCAGGACACTCAAAGTGGCATACAATTAAGCACAAAAAAGGTGCGACGGACGCAAAACGCGGCAAGATCTTCACAAAGCTGATCAAGGAGATCACGGTTGCGGCGCGGACCGGCGGCGGCGATCCGGACGCGAATGCACGTCTGCGTAAAGGCATCTTGGACGCGAAAGCCGCGAATATGCCGAACGACACGATCGACCGCGCCGTCAAACGCGGCAGCGGCGACCTCGACGGCGTCAACTACGACGAGATAACCTACGAGGGTTACGGGATCGGCGGCGTTGCCGTCCTGGTTGAGACAATGACCGACAATCGCAACCGCACCGTAGCGGAACTGCGGCACATTTTTTCAAAAAACGGCGGCAATCTTGGCGAAGCGGGTTCCGTCGGCTGGATGTTCGATAAAAAGGGCTATGTCGTCGTCGATAAAGCCGCTAAATCGGAGGACGAGCTTTTTGAGATCGCGATCGAGGCGGGCGCAGACGACATGCAGGACGAGGGCGACGTCTATGAGATCTTTACCACGCCGGAAAATTTCCACGCCGTCCACGACGCGATAAAGGCCGCCGGTATCGAACCCCAGGCCGCCGAGATCTCGATGATCCCGCAAAATTACATTAAGCTCGAAGGCGGCGATGCCCGGTCGATGCTAAAACTTTACGAAGCAATCGACGACAACGACGACGTGCAAAAGGTCTACGCTAATTTTGATATCGACGAGAGCGAGTTGGAGTAGACAAACGATTTTGCTCAAATGGAAAAAAAGCTTGACGTACCCGGTGGTGGATGTGCGATACTGTCGCCACTGGGGGTGATATTATGATAAATAATAAAACTGGAGACAG
>DAIRVI010000038.1:18934-23542 GCA_036802885.1 Pyrinomonadaceae bacterium | reverse complement strand
GAGATCGGCGACAATACGCCGCGCGATTTTATTCGAAAAAAGGGCAGAGTCGGTGCGGAGGAATTGATGAAACTCCTGATGGCCCGAAGCCCAAAAACAGCAGGCGTGCCGACATCCGTTCAGTAGAGCGCTTGCCTAAGCCTTACCTAGACTTCTATACCACTCAACAAATCTCGGAATGCCATCGGCGATCTTTGTCGTCGGATCATAGCCGAGCAATTCGCGCGATTTTGAAATGTCGGCAAAGGTTGTCGGGACGTCGCCGGGCTGCCACGGTTGGCGGTCAATGATGGCGTTTAGGTCGAGACTGCGTTCGAGCAGGGCGATAAGCTCTTGCAGCTCAGTAGTTTGCGATTCTCCAAGATTAAAGATGTCGTACATCGACCGGTCATAGTCGATCGCCGCACGAACACCCTGAATGATATCGTCGATATATGTGTAATCGCGACGCGACGTGCCGTCGCCGAATACCTGAATAGGCTTGCCCTCGGTAATGAGTTTTGAAAACTTATGTATCGCGAGATCCGGGCGCTGACGCGCGCCGTAGACAGTGAAAAAGCGAAGGCATACGACGCGAATTCCGTACAGATGTGAGTACGTATGGCAAAGCAATTCTCCCGCCGCTTTTGTAGCAGCGTATGGTGAGATCGGCTGGTGAATGCGGTCGTCCTCGGCAAACGGAACCTTTGGATTAATACCATAAACACTGGATGATGAGCCAAAAACAAACTGCTCGACACCGTGTTGTCTGGCGAGTTCGAGCAGATTCAGCGTGCCGTTGATATTGGTCTCGGCATAGAGTTTTGGCTCGCTAAGAGACGGTCTCACACCCGCCCGTGCGGCGAGATGAACAATACAGTCAAACTTGGTGTCCGCAAATACCGCGGCCATCCGAGCCGCATCCCGAATGTCGGCCTCGATCAATCTGTAGTTTGATCTTTCGAGGTGCGCTGCGATGTTTGCGCGCTTGACGTCTGGCGAGTAAAAATCGTTTAGATCATCGACAACCGTGATATGCCAGCCGCCTTCGGCCAGCAAATGATCAACAAGGTGCGACCCGATAAATCCGGCACCGCCGGTAACCAATATATTTTTGTCCACAACGTTGATTTTACTTTACGGCAAAGACCAATTGCTAAAGACTTAGTTCAAAAACCTCTGCTTGGCGTAGAAGCGGTGCAGAATCTCCTCGAGAAAGCCTTCGTATGAGAAGTCCTCTAAGTTATAGTTAGGCTTGAGTTTATACATTATCGGGAGAGCGATGCGCCACGCCATCCAGAGCCGCTGCCGGTCGGTCAGGTCCCAACGGCGACGTAGGAAACTCTCGACGACCTCGACCTCTCGATCAGATAACGAAGCAACATTGACAACGATTCCGGTGGGTTTCTGGACACGAGTAAAGGCCGTGTCTGTGATGCGATTCGAAAACGTCTCGGCAAATGTCGGCGCCTCGCCCTCACGTTCGCGCACGACGACTGTACCGGCGAAAATATCACCGACGCGTTGGTCGCTCCCACTCGAGAAAATGACTATAAGGCCGACCGAATAGACCGGAATGACAAAACCCGGAACCGCGTCAAAAATGCGCAAGAGATTGCGGGCGATCGCCTCCCAGAGCGTTAACGGCCGGCCATCCTCGCGAATTACCCGAAGCTTTAACAGCCGCTTGCCGGGCGTTTGCCCATTCCAAAGCCATTCGAAAATAATAAAATACCCTGCGAATATCAGAAACAAGACAAGTATCATCAGCGCGACGGTCCATTTTGGCATCTCGGTCAGGAGTTTCTCGGGCGCGTCAGCAACATCTGACGAAGTATAGCCGGCAAGGCTCAGGAAAAACCACGCCACGAGAAAGATCGAAAGGTACTGTGTAAAATGATCGATCGTTACCGCCAGAAAACGGTTGCCGATCGACGCGAGTGCAAATTCGAGCGGAACCCGTTCGGGTGTCTCGATGATCAGCGTTTCTTCGGTTTCGATATATCGGCGCGGCATCTTTACCGGACTATTATTAAGAGATTTTGCGACTATTGCAAAAACCAGGCTATTCCTTGTCAATCTTGTCGCCCATTCTCTATACTTGTTTTGGCGGTTACGCGGATGGCAGGTGAGACGTTTTGAAAACTGAATTAAATCGAGAGGACGTAACGGCCCGGGGCTTTCGCTTTGCGATCGTCGTCAGCCGTTGGAATCCTAATTTTACGACGAAACTCGCGCGCGGCGCAGTCGAGGCTCTAACAAACGCGGGAGCAGAAGCGATCGAAACGTTTCACGTTCCGGGCGCTTTTGAGTTGCCGGTAGCGTGTCTGAAAGCTGCACAAAGCGGTGATTTTGACGCAGTCATCGCTCTCGGCGTTGTTATTCGCGGCGATACACCTCACTTCGACTACGTTGCGGGACAGGCAGCCGCCGGCATAATGCAGGCATCGATGCAGTCGGGCGTACCGGTAATGTTCGGTGTGATAACTGCCGACAATGTCGAGCAGGTTGTGGAACGAACCGGCGAAAAGGACGATAACAAGGGTTACGAAGCCGCTCTTGCCGCGGTAGAAATGGTAAACTTATTTCGCGAAATGGAATCGTCGAAGGAACAAGGCCGGGGTAAGGAAAAGGTTTTTCCGCATGTCGTTTGATAAAGCAGAGAAGAGTTCGGGCACACGGCATAAAGCACGCGAATGTGCTCTGCAGATGCTTTTTGCCTTTGATATGGTCAAGGACGATTGTCCCGCGCTGACACTAAATTATTGGAACGAGCTCGGCGACGCCTCGATTAACGACAAAACCCGCGAATTCGCAAACCGCCTGGTTTGTGGCACAATCGAAAGGATCAACGACATCGACGACCACATCCGCACGCGAGCCGAGCACTGGCGCATTGAGCGGATGGCGATAGTTGACCGCAACGTGCTTCGTCTTGCGGTTTACGAATTTCTCTACCACGACACCCCAAAAAATGTCGCCATCAACGAGGCTCTCGAGATGGCCCGACGCTTTTCCACATACGAAGCAACGCAATTCATAAACGGCCTACTTGACGCGATAAAACAAGATCTCGAACCGGCCCCGGACAATAATGAGACTGGTGAGAAGTCTCAGGCATCGTCAATTTGAGTTCCGAAAGGATTCGTGATGACGGTGCCGGCCATTCCCGCCGCAGGATCAAGTCGCTGATCTTCTTTCTTTTCATACGTTCAAACTGACGTAATATGAACGCCTCAATCGGTCGCAATGACCTAATTTCTTCGCGTCTTAAACTTGCCACATTCGCCTAACCCTCTATTTTACATATATTTAGATCAATTTCCTGGTTTGGCACGGTCATTGCGAATAGCTCTGCGGCTGTAGATGCGCCGAACTTTGAACTTATTGGGTGAATTTTATGAAGAGATTAGACTTGAAACAAGTTTTTACAGCGGTGGTGCTTTTTGCACTATCGACACAAATGCTATCGTTTGCAGTTTTTGCACAGTCACAAAAGACTGAGAGTAACGAAGACATCGAACAACAAAAGCAACCCGAACAGGCCGATCTAGGCTCACCCTCCAAGATAGCTCCTGATCTGGAAGAGAGCGTAAATCAGCAGCGTTTTGGATACAGAGGCGACGAGACGCAAAAGGTGATCATTCAACTTAAGCCTGCGACAGGCATTAATAATCTCGTCGGCAACGATGCCACTCAGAGTGTAAAAGAACAAATGCTCGCCGACGAGGTTCGTAATAACAAAGCCAAAACGGGAATTTTGGTAACGGATTTGGCCCGAATGGGTGGGCGCGTTAAGAAGTCGTTTAATCGTGTCGGCCTCGTCAGCGCGGAGCTACCGCTCTCGAAGATCCGCCAGTTATCGGAATCGAATGACGTTGCATTTATTTCTCCGGACGTAGCGACTATTCCACTAGGACATGTAGAAACTACCACCGGAGCCAACCTTGTGCGAAATCTAACGTCGGGAACGACAATGGACGGTCGTGGTATCGGCGTCGCAGTTATTGACAGTGCGTATTACCTCGACAACGAGATGTTTCGCCAGGCCAATGGCACGATGATCCAACAGGTAAATAAAGACATGCTCGGAATCGGCATGATGGCAACCGACGGAAATGGCCACGGGACACACGTTTCATCGTTGATAGCTGGAAATCCTGCGTTTGCGGGCGGCGCCTATGCTGGCGTGGCTCCTGGCGTTAAGCTGATCCCGATTCGTGCTTTGGGCCTTCCGGGTTCGGGGCTTTCAAGCGACGTTATCGCCGCATTAGACTGGGTTATAGCTAACAAGTCACTTCACAATATACGCGTCGTAAATATGAGTCTCGGCACACCGGCCTCACAGAGTTACAAGACCGACCCGCTGTGTCTGGCAGCTCGCAGGGTCTTTAACGCAGGGATCGTCGTGGTTGCTTCCGCCGGAAACAACGGTAAGGACATTAATGGCGCAAAGCGGTACGGCACGATCAATTCGCCCGGCATTGAGCCTTCGGTGATCACGGTTGGTGCGACCAATACATACGGCACAGATGTGCGGACGGACGATACGATCGCGACGTATAGTTCGAAAGGGCCGACACGCGGCTGGTCGACCGCAACGAACGGAGCGAGGGTTTATGACAATCT
>DAIRVI010000038.1:1253-18834 GCA_036802885.1 Pyrinomonadaceae bacterium | reverse complement strand
ACACCGAGTCTGGTAAAAGCGATCTTGATGTATTCGGCTGAACCGTTGAAAAACGTCAATACGCTTGAACAAGGCGCCGGCCAACTCAATGTGGACGGCGCCGTCAGATTGGCAAAGCTTGTCAAGACAACGCTGCCGACGACAAACGGAACCGCTTTGCTAACAGGTTCATTGCCGTCAAATCAGTACACCATGATCGGCGGACAGAGAGCCTATTGGGGCAAGGGCGTAATTACGAACTTTGGTTTTCTTTACGGCAATGACCTGATGAACAAATGGCAGGGCATGTATAGAAGCGGCGTTTTAGTTGGTGACGGAACGCCATTCTCGGGGAGCAGTATTTCCAAATCTACTACCTTGACATCGGGTTCGCTGAGTCTGTTCCAGGGTGCGATCAAAAACAATGGCGTCCTTGTAAGTGACGGAACTTTATATCTGAGTTCTAATGCAATGGGCGGCAGGCCGACGCCATTCATCAATTGGCAAGGCGTCCTCGTCAGTGATGGAGTGTTGGTCGGTGATGGTGTTTTGATCAGCGACGGTGTCCTGGTGGGTGATGGCGTACTGGTCGGTGACGGCAATCCCGCGTGGGCAAATGCCGTCTATGGCGATAACACGGCAGGAATGCCGCTGATCGGATATTGATCTAAAGGCTGTCGCCGCAACTACTAAGGTCAGGCTTTCGAGTCTGGCCTTTTTTCGTTCGGCCGAGTTCGTTCGACTCAAGACCGTTACTTATGTTTTGTCTGGTTCTAGGTTAAAATTAGAGTTTGGTCAGGACAGTTAAAATAAAGTGAGCGAAAAGAAAGTAAATTTAATCGAATATATCAAGGACGCTTTTGGTTCGAACGCGACGTATGTCGAGGGCTTGCTCGAACGTTACAATACCGACCCGAATTTAGTTGACGAATCGTGGCAAACATATTTCCAGGACCTGTTGAATGGCGGCACGCCATCAATAACGTCATCATCAGGCCAGACGACGGCAGCTAAGACCGAAACAGGACCGGTAGGGGGCGTATCTGACATTCCTGAAAAGCCGAGTCCGACTCTCGCAAAACAGCCTGTTGCAGCTCCCGTAACCATTGACGACGAATCACGGCCGATAACCGGCCCGGCTAAAAAGATCGTCGAAAACATGGAACAGAGCCTGACGGTTCCGACGGCGACTAGCTTTCGCACTATTCCGGTCAAGGTTCTCGAAGAAAACCGCCGCATCATCAATGAGCATCTCGCTTCTCAGGGACGCGGGAAGGTTTCGTTCACTCACATCATTGCGTGGGCGATCGTCGAGGCCGTTAAAGTTTACCCTCAACTTAACGTTGGCTTTGGCATGGTCGATGGCGTGGCGTCGCGGCTCGAACACGAGAGCGTAAATCTCGGCATCGCTATCGACATCGAGAAAAAGGACGGCTCACGAAATCTGCTCGTTCCGAATATTAAGGGCTCGAATCGGATGAATTTTGCAGAGTTTTTTGCGGCCTACAACGATCAGGTGGCAAAGGCTCGCAGCGGCAAACTCGAAATTACTGACTTTCAGGGATCGACCCTCACGCTTACAAATCCGGGTACGATCGGCACCGCCGCGTCGAATCCGCGACTTATGTCGGGCCAGAGTGCGATCATCGCGACCGGAGCGATCGAGTATCCGGCTGAGTACCAGGCGATGACGGCAGCTGCGCTTTCGGCTATCGGTATCAGTAAAACCGTGACGGTCACGAACACATACGATCATCGCGTTATTCAGGGTGCCGAAAGCGGAATGTTTCTCGCGCGGATCAACGAGTTTATAAAGGGTGAACATGGCTTTTACGACGGCATCTTTAGCGATCTCGAGATAAATTATCCTCCGCTCAAATGGGGCGAGGATAATAATCCCTCGCTCTTTGGCGGCGAGCGGGAACAGATCGAAAAACAGGCTAACGTTTTACAGTTGATCAACGCCTATCGCATTCGCGGCCATATGCTTGCGGATATCGATCCGCTGAATATGATCCCTCATCACACGTCTGAGCTTGATCTCGAGAACTTCGGCCTTACGATATGGGATCTCGACCGTGAATTCATAACCGGCGGCCTGCACGGCGAGCAAACTGCCACCCTGCGTCGAATTCTCGAAATTTTGCGAAAGGCCTATTGCGGCAAGGTCGGCATCGAATATCGTCATATTCAGAGCAATGAGCAGAAAGATTGGATAAGACAAAAGGTTCGTGAGCAGTTTGTCGATACACAGCCGTTGGCCGTCGAGACTAAGAAAGAGCTGCTTCAAAAACTGATCGAGGCCGAGCAATTCGAGCAGTTTTTGCACAAAAAATACTTGGGCCAAAAACGCTTTTCTCTTGAGGGCTGTGAGACCGTAATTCCCATGCTCGATCAATTGGTCGAGGGAGCCGCATCTCGCGGCGTAGCTGAGATCTATATGGGCATGGCTCATCGAGGGCGTCTCAATGTGCTGTCGAACATCATCGGCGATCCGGAAACCGGCGCCATGGCTGAGCGAATATTCACTGTGTTTGAGGGTACGTCGCACCCGGATTTTCCGGCTGACGAAGGCGACGTCAAGTACCATCAGGGTGCGGTCGGCATCCGCAAAACCAAAGCCGGCAGCGAACTTCGCATTCAGCTTTCTTGCAACCCAAGCCACTTAGAGGCAGTCAATCCGGTCGTTGAGGGAATGGCTCGGGCGAGGCAGGACGAGCTTCGTAATGGCGAGCAAAAAACGCGTGAAGAGGTTTATGGGCAGATCCTGCCGCTGCTTCTGCACGGCGATGCTGCGTTCGCCGGTCAAGGCGTTGTTATGGAAACACTTCAGCTCGCCGGACTGCCGGGGTATCGGACTGGCGGGACGATCCATCTGGTAATCAACAATCAGATCGGCTTTACGACCTCGCCGGAACTCGGACGCAGCTCGATCTACTCGACCGATGCCGCTCATATTACCCAAACACCGATATTTCATATCAACGGTGACGACCCTGAGGCAGCGTTTCGTGTAATTCAGATCGCGCTCGATTACCGTCGTGAGTTTGGCAAGGACGTCGTGCTTGACCTTGTCGGTTTTAGGCGTCTCGGCCATAACGAAGGCGATGAGCCAAGCTATACGCAGCCTGTTATGTATGCACGGGTCAAGGCTCACCCGGGCACGCGACATCTGTACGCCCAGCAGCTCATTCGCGAGGGTGTGATTACCGATGCCGACCTCACCTCAATGACCGACAAGGTTGTCGAAAAGTATGAGGGAATACTGGCGCGGGCCAAAAAGATCGCGTCCGATAAACCTGCAAAAGCTACTGTGCCGGCACACACCGCCGAAGAAGACGGCTCGGGCATTCTCGAAACAGGCGTTGGGACAGATTCGCTAAAAACTATTGCTGAAAAGATATCGCTTGTACCGGATGGCTTTAACATTAATCCAAAAATGGTCGGCCAACTTGCGCGACGTGCAAAGATGGGAACGGGCGAAGTGCCGATGGATTGGGGCTTTGCCGAGGCGATGTCTCTCGGTTCGTTGGTGCTTGACGGATTTCCGGTCCGACTCAGCGGCCAGGACTCGGGCCGCGGCACATTCTCTCAACGTCATGCGTCGATGTACGATACGATGTCGGGCGATCGTTGGACGCCTCTTGCCGAACTTCGTAACGAAGCAATCCCGGGAGCGCGGTTTTATGTATTTGACAGCTCACTGTCGGAATATGCCGTACTCGGCTTTGAATACGGTTACTCAGTAGTAAGGATCGGCGAGCTCGTATTGTGGGAAGCTCAGTTTGGCGATTTTTCAAATGGCGCGCAGATCGTCATCGACCAATACATCTCTTCGTCCGAGGATAAATGGCAGCAGAAATGCCGTTTGGTTATGCTGCTCCCGCACGGGTACGAGGGACAAGGGCCGGAACATTCATCCGCCCGTCTCGAAAGGTATCTGCAGTTATGCGGCGAGAATAATCTACAGGTTTGCTATCCAACTACTCCCGCGCAATATTTCCATCTGCTTCGACGACAGGTTAAGCAGGACATTGTTCGCCCATTGATCATAATGACGCCAAAGAGTCTCTTGCGGCTGCCGGCGGCGAGCTCAACCGTAGCCGAGCTTGAAACAGGCGGTTTCAGGCCCGTAATTGACGATGAGCTCATTACCGATCGCGCGAAAGTGAAACGCATCGTCGTTTGCAGCGGGAAGGTCTTTTACGATCTCGACGCCGCACGTGTCAGTAGCCCGCACGTAAGTGAGGGCTCCGCTGAGCAATCGTCAATACCAAGCGACAATGTCGCCGTCGTCCGACTTGAGCAATTCTATCCGTTCCCGGCATCAGCTCTTGGCGATGTATTCGCCTCTTATCCAAATGCATCCGAGATCGTCTGGACACAGGAGGAGCCGCAAAATATGGGTGGCTGGACGTTTGTCGAAACGCGCGTCCGGGCGATTCTGCCGAAAAATGCTACGCTCCAATATATTGGGCGCACGGCGTCCGCATCTCCGGCCACCGGCTCTTACGCTATTCATGAACTCGAGCAGAAAAAGATCGTCTCAGAGTCGCTAAACATCGGTACTAGTGGTACGACAGCGGCTGGTTAGGTTTCTGCATCTAATTCAATTGTGAAGAACACGTCTATGACAAATCGGACTGAATTTTCGACAACGTTTACGATCCTCGTGGCTATTATTTTGATGTTGGCGTGCCAGCCTAAATCAGTAAGCAGCGAGGAAAACTCGAACTCGGTGGAACCTATTGCCGAAGCGACGCCCAAAAACAGAGAGCCGATCACCATCGCGGCCGTCGGGGACATAATGATGGGCTCGCCGTACCCTAATGATTCGCGTATGCCGCCAAATGACGGCGCCGACCTATTGAAAGAGGTCACGCCGATACTGTCGGCAGCCGACATCGCATTTGGCAATCTAGAAGGGCCGTTGGTTGACGGTGGCACCTCGAGCAAATGTTCACCTGGCTCGACCAAGTGTTTCGCCTTTCGGGTGCCAACCCGCTACGGCAAGTATCTGAAAGAGGCCGGTTTTGACGTAATGAGCGTTGCCAACAACCACGCCGGTGATTTTGGCTTTATGGGGCGCGCAAGCACGCAAAGAGTGCTTGACGAACAAGGCATAAAGTATGCCGGCAGCCTCGATCCGCCGGCCACGACCGCTTATCTCGTTGTCAAAGGCAAGAAGGTCGCCTTTATCGGCTTTGGGCACAATAACGGCATGCCGAGCATCAACGACCTCGACGGAGCCCGCCGGCTGGTTACCGATGCCAATAGTAAGGCGGATATCGTCGTGGTTTCTTTTCACGGCGGAGCCGAAGGGACGAGTCGCCAGAACGTACCAAGCAAGACCGAGATCTTTCTCGGTGAGAACCGCGGCAACCTGCCCGCGTTTGCCCGCACCGTCATTGACGCCGGAGCCGACGTTGTCCTTGGCCATGGCCCCCACGTATTGCGCGGCATAGAGTTGTATAAAGATCGCCTGGTCGTTTACAGCATGGGTAATTTCTGCACATACGGATGGTTCGGACTCTCCGCCGAGACCGCTTTGAGCAAGATCGTTGAGGTCAAGATCGGTGCCGACGGCAAGTTCATTTCGGGCAAGATCAACGCCGTCAAACAAGAAGGTCGCGGTGGCCCACTGCTTGACCCAACCGGAGCTGCGATCCGTGTCGTCCGCAACCTCTCGATCACCGATTTCGGGGCAAACGCTCCGAATATAGCCGACGACGGCACGATCGCGCCCAAATAGTCCTTACAAACCGCTGATAATCGAAAACTCGCAAAAGGCGCGGGTAATTCCACGACTCCTAGTAGATTAAACGACGATTGAAACAGCAACCTCATATATTAATGGGGTTGTCGGGCTCCTAAGGAGCGGCACACAAGTTGCGCGCAAATTAGTATGGATACGACCAATTGGTTTGAGTGATATGCATTGAGGAGTAATAAAATGCCAAATCAAATATTAGAAAAAACCGATAACAAGACTAGCTTTTTCAAAGGGGCGATACATGCCGCGGAGGAAGTTGCGAAAACTGGCGTGAAAGTCGAGCGACTCAAGGAAAAGGCTTCGCACTTGATGGAAGATGGAATGATCGATGTCAAGAGAATGGCCAAGCGCGGACGCTACGCTGCCGAAGATTTAGTCGACGATACGGCCCATCGGATCAAAAAGGATCCTTGGCTTTCTGTCGGCGTCACCTTCGGTGTCGGCATCGGGTTGGGCGTAATGCTCGGATGGCTTGTCGGCCATAAGACGAAAGGCTTCTGAGGCAAGTTCCAGTCCATCTACAGACATTTCGGCGGATGGAAGTTAAATTTCTCGTCGCTGAACGGCTGTGTCGTCGCGCGTCACTACTTTTTGGATTTTTCGATCTGTTTGAGGAGTTTGGCGGTGTGATTGCGGGCTATAAGCGGCAAGCGTTCGTCGGTTGAAAGCTCTTTCAAAAAAGGTAAAAGATGCGGCGGGTCTGAGATTTCGCTCCGCTCCAAGTACGAATCAAGTGCATCGGTCAGGCCGGGCGTCAGGAGCGGCTGATTTTCGCGGGCCGACGCAATCTCGAATCGCCACGTGTATTCGTTACCGATTCGGCGATATTCGTCCATTAAGATCTTGGCGTTCTTGTTTTCAGTCCAATTGTATTTTGCCGTCCGCTCTCGACCGTTCTTTTTGACTGTGATCGCGACGTTGCCCATATTTGAAAAATCACGTCCGGCATACTGATAATCCTCGCTCGAATCGAGGAATTTTAGAGCGGTTAATGCACCGTCGATATTCGCCAGCGTAACCGGCGATAGGTCGATGGGATCGGTGATCAGATCGTCAAAGCCGTCTTTTAGAAACGAGATCTTTCCTTTTCCGTGCTCGTCGTGTTCGATCAACACATGCGAATAGACAAATCCAGGGCGTGTAAATTCGTAAAAATAAACCGGCGTATAGCTCGTCTGTATTGACCTGGCGGCGCCGTTCGCCTTTAGATTGTTGAGGGTGGTCGCATCGACCGATGGCCTTTCGTTACTCTTTGCCGGAACCTCGACGGACTGCGGTTGCGGTGTCGGCTGCGGCGTTGCGGCAACCACGGGTTGTGATTTTACAACCTTTTTGGGCTTTTTAGTCTGCGCGGCTATTGCCGATGCAAACGCAAAGGTCAGGATAAGGATGAAACTGATGCCCGCAATTTTCTTCACTCGAGATAAGTCTAACGAAATTGACCGCGATACCAAACCGGTGAGTTTTTTGATGTGGCGAACCGGAACGAAGATTAGTCGAACTTCACGGAAACGATCTTTGAGACTCCCGCTTCCTGCATCGTAACGCCATACAGCGCACGGGCAGATTCCATTGTCCGTTTGTTGTGTGTGATGACAATAAACTGAGTCTTTTCAGACATTTCGGCGATCTTCGCGGCGAACCTGCCGACGTTTGCGTCGTCGAGCGGCGCGTCAACCTCGTCAAGAAGACAAAACGGTGACGGCCGGTATTTGAAAATGGAAAGAACTAGCGCGATAGCCGCCATCGCCTTTTCTCCGCCTGACAAAAGCAGGATATTTTGCAGCCTTTTGCCCGGCGGTTGAGCGACAACCTCGATACCGGCTTCGAGAATGTCATCCGATTCGAGCAGCGTCATTTCGCCGCGGCCGCCACCAAAAAGTTCCTGGAAAAATTCAACAAAATTCGCATTGATTGCCTCAAACGCAGTCTTGAATTTGTCACGCGAGCGCTGTTTTATCTCACGCAGAGCTTCCTCCGTGGCGGCAATGCTGTCGATGATATCCGTTCGCTGCGAGGTCAAAAACAAATGGCGTTCCTCAGTTTCGCCAAGCTCCTCGAGCGCGAGCATATTGATCGCCCCGAAATTTTCAAGACGTTGTCGCAGATCGTCAGCATCGCGACGTGCGGTCTCGAGGACAAAATCTTCGGCAGGCTCAACGGTGTCAACTAACTCCGCAAACGAAACGTTCAATTCATGCTGGCAGTTTTCGCTGGTGTTTTTTAGCTGCGTCACAGCTTCGGCCTGGCGGATCTCGATCGCGGCCCGCTCGTTTCGAGCCTCGCCCGCTCTTCGGTTCAGGTCAGCGAGCTCATCGCTCATGGCGTCGGACATTTCCCGAGCCGCGGTTAGTGCCGTGACGGCGGCTATTAGTTCGACATTCTCGTTAGATATCTCATCACCGGCCGACGCAATTTTGTCGGTGATCTCGTTGATCGAAGCGTGCAGGCTCTTGACCAACGCATTGGCCTCGGACATTTCCAGTTTTTGAACCGCGTATCGTGATTCGATCTCTTTAGTTTCGTTTTCGACACGCTTTAAAGCCGATTGTGCCGACCGCCGTCGCTCGTCCGATGTCGCTGCGACCATGCGCTTTTGATTTAAAATGCTTAGAGCAGCGTCCGTGCGGGTGCGTGCCTCAGTAAGGTTCGCACCTATATTCCCAAGCGTCGAGACAGTCTCGATACGCGTCACGTCGGCTGTCTTTTTGCTTGTTAGTGCGTCCGAATGTTTCTGCTTAAGCTCGGTTATCTCGGCTTCGATTTGACTTGCTTCGTCCGCAACGACCTTTTTGTGACGTTCGGCACGGGTAATTTCCTCACGGGCGGCGTGCACACGGATCTGCAGCCCGTGGATGCCGCGATCGACCTTAATGATGAGCGACTGCAGATCGACGGTTTTGCTCTCATTCTCAACCAAACTGGTCCGAGCCGATTCTGCGTTGGCCACGGCGATCTCGATGTCTGTCGTAAGGCGCGAACAATCGTTCTCGAGCTGTTTAAGTTCGCGTTTGAACGCCAGAAGAGATTCGTTCTGCCCGGTTGCGGCGCGCTTGCCGCCAACGAACATTCGACCGCCGATCAACAGATCGCCATCGACATTTACGAGAATCTCGCCGTCAACGGCGTCACTGTCAGTAAGATCTTTGACGAGCCGAGCGGACATTTCACGCGGAAATATCTGCCGCAAAACTGTCGCGAGATCGTCCGAGACCCCGAGAATATCCCCGATCGAGTCGCCCTTACCTCGGACGTGCTTGGCCTTGCTGTCGTTGCCTTTTGGGAAAATAATCAACGCCGTTCGGCCAATATCGTTTGCCTTGAGCCAATCCGAAACGCGTTTTGCATCCGCCAAAGACTCAACGACGGCCGCCTCTAAATACGGTCCGAATACTGTCTCAACCGCGGTCTCGGCCTCTTTCGCGACATTAAGCCGGTCCGCCAAAACACCCGCCAATTTCACGCCGATCGATTTTTCTTCGGCAAACAGCTTTTGCACCTGCGGCGTATAAACAGCCCGTTTTTCTTCGAGTTCTAGCAACGTAGCAAGACGATGCCGTTTCGCAGAATGTTCGTCCTGGCGTTCGAGCAAGGCCGCCTCAGCATTTCGCAGGGCATTTCGAGCTTCGACCGTGACGGCAAGCCGGTGCTCTTTCTCGACATTGAGATCCGCTAGCTTTTTTTCCTCCTTGGCAAGACTATCGACAAGCTCGTCCGCCTGTTTTTGATTAGCTAGGAGTGTTTCAGCTGCTCGCTTTGCCTCCAATTCGAGGCCGCCGGCACGAGCCTGTAGCCTTTCCAGGTTGTTTTTGAGTTGTCTGCCGACCTCGTCAAATCGTTCGATCGCAGCGGTATGCTGCATCAATTCGCTGCGCAGCGTTTCCGTTGACGATTCGATTGCGGCCAGAGATTCGGCCTCGCGACGGTGATAATCTTCGGATTCGCGCAGAGCCGATTCAGCCTTGGCGTGCTCGGCGCTTTCGTGTTTTTCGTCCTTTCTTAGCCGCTCGAGTTCAGATGCAAGCATCGTGAGCCGTTTCTGGCTGGCGTCGATCTCGCCACGCAATGTCTCGCAGCGATTATTGAGGTTTACGATCTGATCGGACTTGTAAATATGCTCACGCTCAGCCCGGTCGCGTTCGAGAGCGTTGTTTGCGTGAATTTTGCGGAGCTCGGCCAAACTCTCCTCGGCATCGCGGGCTTTTTGCGTAGCTTCACGTGCTGCCTCTTCCTTAGCAATAACCTGAGCCTTTAGATCGGCTTCGATTTCGACGGCCCGGCCAAGTTGAACCTTCAATTCGTCGGAAAGCTCCGAAAGGTATTTGCCCTCGGCGGCATAAAGCTGGCGAAGCAGCGTGCGAAACTCCTCCTGCATCACCTTAAACCGCCGTGTCTTTGCGGCTTGGCGGCGAAGCGAATTTACCTGCTTTTCGATCTCGGAGACGATATCCGATATTCGTCCAAGATTGGTTTTGGCAGATTCGAGCCGGGATTCGGCGGCACGTTGGCGGGCGCGAAACTTCGAGATACCGGCAGCCTCCTCGATCAAATTACGACGGTCGGCGGGCTTGGCGGAGAGGATCTGACCTATCCTTCCCTGTTCGATGATCGCGTAATGTGAGCCGGACAATCCAGTGCCCGCAAAGAGATCGGTGATGTCGCGCAAACGGCAGGTTTTACCGTTAAGTTGATACTCACTCTCGCCTGACAGATACAGCCGTCGGGTGACGGAAACCGCCTCGCCCGGCGCAAAATCAAGTGCGAACGAACGCGGACGCCAGTGGCGCTTTGTCTTAACCTTGGTCTCGAGTGTCTGGGTCGAACCGACGGCAGCGACTTTGACAGTTTCGACCTCGATGTCCTCGGCATCGTGAAATCCGTTTTGTTCAACCGCCAACGAGGCGAATGCGTCGGTAGATTCGTGTCCCGGGCCCTCGACCTCTTCGATATCAACAAAATTCTCGTCAATGTCGGTCAGCGTTTCGTCGATGTCCTCAAGCTCGGTTTCATCAATGTCGAACGCAATGTCGTCTCGGACGAGATGCAATACGACCTCGGCCATACCACCGGGTTTACGAGTTTTGGTTCCCTGAAAGACAACGTCCTTCATCTCACCGCCGCGAAGGGTTTTGGCGCGCTGTTCGCCAAGCACCCAAGCCATCGCGTCCGAAACATTGGACTTTCCACAGCCGTTCGGGCCAACCACGGCCGTTATCCCGCTGCCGGTAAAAACGATCTCGGTATAGTCGGCAAACGACTTAAATCCTGTAATTTCCAGACGCTGAAGCTTAAACATCCTATAGTGCTCTGATATTGGGGAAGCACTATATTTTGTTGTATTTGGACGCGGAAGTCAAAACGAGATGTGCCGGAATCCAGGAGCCCTTGCCTGCAAAATGCATTACGGATAATTGCGATTCTCGACGGTAATGTCATCTCGCCGCAGGACGCAGCAAAGCAGGCTAGGGAGCCATCGCCGAGTCAAATCATTTCGTCGCCGACATTTCTCAAACCTTTCTTTTCGGCACGCTCATTGTCCAGCTCGGTGAGGACCTCGAGAAGGAAATTAGTGTTGCTCTTAATGGCAATGATCACCGGGAATTCATGATCTGAGGTGGAAAATTCAAACGTCCCGCTGTTTATATCTATGATCTCGCGAAACGCCGCCACGCCGTTTGTGCCGTTGCACTCAGCGTCGACTATTTTGCCCTCATTAAACGCGACATTGGCGAGGTAACGGTCCGATTTTATCAGCAGCAGGCCAGTCATTTTAGCGCTCTCGATCACCTGAACGGCGTCAAATATACTCACGAACGCAAGGTTGCCGGCAAATGTGATATCGGTTCGAACCTTTTGCGGCGATTTGTCCCGATTGGTTGCAAAATCAGGCCGGCGGGCCCGGCGAATAGCCTCGAGTCCGGGCGCAACCGAAATACGCGGATCGAGCAGCTTTGCCTCCTGCAAGCGGTCGTATGCGAGGTCAAAGTCCTCGCGGTGAATATAGAGACTCACCAGGGCGAGGCATTGTCTAGCGGCTTCGTTAAGATTCTTTTGCTTTACGCAGATGTCCCGCATCTTTTCGCGCAAACTGATGGAACGCGGGCTCCGCTCAAGCGATTCGCGGAGCAGCGCAAACGCCTTCTCGGGCGAACTGTATTTTACAAAGAGATCGGCGTCGAGCAAGACAGACTCGATCGTCGTCTCGCTGACTGGCAAGGCTGGTCGTGATTCAAGAACCTGGCTCATAATTCCGCCGTGAACAAAATTGTTCAACAAATTAATTTAGCACATTCTGTCGCGGTTAGTCACCAAGATTTTGTCTGCGGCAAACAAAAAAGAACCGCCGTTTCGGGCGGTTCTTTGGTATCCGATTAAGGAAATATATCTAAAAATCAAATCGCATCCCAAATTTAACGTCTCGCGGTCGATATGCTCGGTTGGGGACAAGAAAATTTCGAATAAATGTTTCGGCAGAATTCGTCTGAAATACCGTAGTTCCGATTGGAGGAGGTGGTGGCGTCGCCGGAATGGTCAAATTCGCAGGAACTCCAAAGGTTGAGTAATCAATAAATCCTGAGCCAAAACTGAGCACGACGGCATTTAGGACATTTCCGATTTCAACCGTGGGCCGAAGCCTAATCCTCTCACCAAACTTGAACTCTCTCGTAATATTCAGATCGAACGTGTACATGCTCGGACCGTTGCCAGCGTTTCGCGGCAGATTTCCACCTTTAGCTCCGATGGGCTGAAGCGAAAACTGTGAAAGCAAATTCGTCGGAAGTGGTGATCCCGGCTCTCTCCACCTAATGTCGTTCAGATTGCCGCTAAAATTCATCCGGTCGTTACTAACATCATCGAGATTTCTGTCAAGGCCGCTATAACCCAAATTAAATGGTGCCGAGCTGCCAAATCGGAATAAGGGCGAAAGCTTTAGCTTACCCATCCACTTTGGCGTCTCAAACGTTCCTGACAAGGCGAATCGGTGACGTCTATCCTGTAGCCCGCGGGACCACTCCCTGCCAAAGTCACCATTAACCTCGGCGTCCGAGGTATTGTTCAGACCATCGTCCATAAGCTTTGAAAGAGTGTAAACAGCCCGGAAACTGCCGCTAAAACCCAAGCCGATTTTTTTATAACGGCTCCGAAACTCCAGTATCAGTCCTTGATAGAAAGATTTACGGTTCGAGGCTAGTAGCTCTTGTTGACTCACATTGCTCAGAAGGGGATTGACATTGAAACCGGGTATAAACTGCTGTACCGCAAGAAATGCTCGGCCCAATGGAGCCGTTGCAGCTGTACTTGGATTGGTCGTGTTTAGATTGACGCAAGTAGTCGCCGCCACTCCGCATGTAGCTACTGTACCGACAGATATTCCGACGTTGTCGTTAGTAGGGCCAAGATAGTATCCCACTGTGCCCGTATTTATTGACCTTAAATAATCGGTCCATGACTGAAAATTAGTTCCGAGCATTGCATTAGCTTTAGCTAGGCTGGGGGCATTCGGGTTCGATTCGCCCCACAAATGAACCGTCTTGTTGAAAGTATAGTTCGCCTCGAACACATAACCCTTGAAGATTTCCCGTTCAAAGCCAACATTAAACTGGTAGCTTTCCGGTACCTGTAATGTATTAAGGTCCACCAAGCGGGCGAAAGTATTGTTAAAACCCGTAAATCCTTGTCCAGCAACACCTCCGTTTGCGATCAACACCGGATTGATAAAATCACGTAGTTCTTGAGCTGAACTGAAGCCTTGGGGAAATCGACTAGAGAACGCTCTTGCAACTGCCAATCTTGTCGCTGAGTTGGATAGGTTTGCCGTATCGAATAGATCTTGCTGAGTTGCAACGAGGAAATCATCAATCGAACGTAACAGTACGCGATTGTAAAAAATCCCCGCTCCAAATCGGATTACTCCCGTTCCCTTCTTGAATGGATCCCAAGCGACTCCGAGTCTTGGTCCCCAATTATCGCGGTCGGATACTACCGATTCCTTTTCATATCGCGTTCCCAGGTTGAACGTCAGATTCTTTTTGAGCCGTATTTCGTCATTGGCGAAAAATCCGGTATACGTATTTTGGATCACGGATGTGGTGCCAAAATTTTGACGAAACCGAGTTACCTGATTAAGTGCATAATTTTGAACACCAAGTGGCGAAACGGTTGCGGGGGTGCACGGGAGCGGTGTGCATGGGATCGTATAATTTGCCGTTGTAGTTCCGGTACCAGCGTTGCCAAAATTAAATGTTCCAGTCGCATCTAGCGGGTCGGTGTTGCTAGATTTTACCCTTTGAATATCGAATCCACCCTTTAATGTGTGCCGCCCCAATATTAATGTGAGTGAATCTTGGAATTGAAACCTATTCTCCTTTCGCTTGTCGGCAAAGATTCCGCTCGCCGACAGCGACGCGGATGAATTACCAGCGATCAACGTACGGCTGGTATTGGTTGCGGTCAATGGGTCCGAATATGTCACCAAAACAACCGGATTGCCAGGATTCTTGGTTTCATAGCTCGGTTTGTAAGTTGACCATTGAAAGCGAAATTGATTGACAGCCTTCGAACCAAAGACTTGATTATCAGTTAAATTGTAAGCCTCGGTTGTTGCACTCGTACCCTGGAGAGCTTCCTCCAATTTAGTTGTGGACGCGATATTTTGGCGTTGGTTGCGCTTTCTGCCAATCTGCAATCCAAAAGTAATGTCGTTGTTCTTAAAGAGTTTGTGATCTATCCTGGCGGTAACGGTATTTTTTAGATTTGGCGTACTAACCAATTTTGAGTACGGAAGCATACGTCCGGCACCGCCATTTTCGCATGTCGAAGCTGAAGTTGAGAGAAAATTCTCACAAACTGCGGTTCCACCAGTCGAGGCGGGAAAAGTGAACCTAGGGTTTACCGCAACGGGCACATATGTCTGAATCAAGGTCGTATCCAGAAGGTTTAGATTCTCGTATGCAACAGAGAAAAACGTCCGATTGTGGCCGTCATAAAGCGACTTCCCCTCGCCAAAAGGCAGGATCACAGGCCCGCTAAAAGTAAATCCCGGATTATATTCCTTAAATGGCAATCTCTCTAATGGATTTCGCAGTACGTTTATCCTGGTTCCAATAGGCGTCAAGCTGGTGGCTGCTCCGACCCCACCGTTATAAATAAATGCATTATCGACCTTGTAAGTAGTGAGGTTATTGTAATAGGTATTTGCATTAAATTTGGCATTTCGATAAAACATGAAAAGCCGCCCGTGAAAGCTGTTACTGCCGGATCTTGTCCGTATATTTACACGCCCCCCAGATGCCCTTCCGTACTCGGCTGAGAACTGGTTCGTAATGACTTGTACTTCCGCAATCGCTTCGAGCGACGGCTGAAATCTATCGGTAGCAGCTCTATCATCGTTGTTGTCCAAACCGTCGATCGTGATGTTATTCGAGTATGATGCTCCTCCCGACAGTGAGAAATTACCTTGCTCAGTCGGTGCAACACGATTTGCGGCATTTCTGTCCTCGGCCAAGTCTCTTACCGATAAAGCTTCTTCAGAGGTTCCCCCAAGCGTCAAAACCAGATCCAAGGCGTTGCGCGAATTATTTGGGATTTCTTGTATGTCTCGCTCGGTAAGTGTGCCACCAACGATCGTTCGGGTCGTATCGACGGCGGGACCGTCGTCACCAGACACTGTGATGGTCGTTTCAGCGCGTACATCGGCCGGTGTGAGTTTGAAGTCTCTTTGTAAGTTTTGAGCAGAGACAGTCGTTATCGGGGGCGTTTCCTGCGTCCCAAAGCCGCTTTGAGCAGCCTTGATCTTATAAGTGCCCGGCTTTAGTTTTATAATCCGGTAAAATCCGTCGTCATCGGTTACAACGGTTCGCGACTCGCCAGTGTCGACCGAGGTCGCGGTAACGCTTGCACCGACAACGGCTAAACCATTCGAGTCGGAAATGCGGCCGGCTACGGTAACATCATCAAGATCCTGGGCAAACGCCGCAAAAGCGAGAATAAATAGTAAAAAGGTAAGGGTAAAAACACGTGACACAATTCTTCCAAACATCGGCTACTCCTAATAAATCTGTAATCTGATTTTTTCAAAATCGTATCCCAAATTAGAGGCGAAAGCAAAACGAATGTTACGTAATTGGATTAATTGGCAGGCAGGAGCGGTGTGTAAACGTGAGAAGCAAAAGCACTAGTCGTCAGAAGAAAATTGATTGCGGATACGCGTCATTCGAAGACGCGAGACAGGTATCAAGGCCTCGCTCGAGGAAAATGCTTCGCTGTGACGTGCGAACTCGCTCGCGTGGGTCTTGAGATAATCAAAAAAACTCTCAAATTCACGCTGCATTTGATCCATTTTCGCACGCATATTCAGGATGATCTCAACGCCCGCGAGATTAACGCCCAGTTCGCGTGTGAGCGAGAGTATGATCTCGAGACGTTCGAGGTCCGAATCTTCGTAAAGGCGAGTGTTCCCAACCGACCGCGAAGGCGTAAGCAAACCCTCACGTTCGTATAAACGCAAGGTCTGCGGGTGGATGTCGTATAGCTCGGCCACCGCACTGATCGTATATGTTTTTACTCGCGTCTTCATTATTCAAGTCCCATCACCCGTCGCGGATTTTCGGGATTTAGCTTTTCAAATTGCCGCAGCACGTCCTTCGTTTCCTCAGAGATGACGCGTGGCAGCGTTATCTTGACCTCGACGAATTGATCACCGCGAAGCTGTGGGTTTCGCAAAGATGGGAAACCGCGCTCGCGAAGTCTAAATTTCTGACCCGATTCCGTTCCCGACGGAATTTTAAGGTGTGCCTTGCCCTCGACGGTCGGCACCTCGATCTTTGTCCCTAGTGCCGCCTCCGACACCGTGATCGGCAGTGTGATATAGACGTTGTCGCCCTTTCGCGTCAAAAACGGATGTTTGCCGACGTTGGTCAGAATAAACAGATCACCGGGCTGTGCTCCGAGACGCCCGCCGTGACCTTTTTTGGGAATCCGAACTCGCGAACCGGTATCGACACCGGCCGGAATCCGCACTTTAACCTGCTCCGATTTTGGCGTCACGCCCTTGCCGTGACATTGCGAACAAGGCTGCCGGCGGCGGCCCGTGCCCTCACAGTCCGCGCAACTTTGCGAAAACTGCAGCCGACCGCCCGTCCGCATAACCTGACCCGTGCCTTTGCATGTCGGACATTGAACGACAGGCCCGCCCGTATCGCCCGCACCTTGACAGCGCGAACATTGCTCAGAGCGGCTGACCGTAATATTTGTCGTGAGGCCCGAAAACGCCTCTTCAAAACTGAGAGCGAGAGGTATCTCGATGTCGCGGCCCTTTTTCGGCAGCGGCCGCGGCGGCTCCGGTTGGGCCCTCGCTCCGCCGCCACCAAAAAGATCCGAAAAAATATCACGAAAGCTCGATCCGCCACCCGTTTGACCGGGCGCGCCGGAAAAATCAAAGCCCGAAAAATCAAAACCGCCCGCGCCGCCGCTTGCTGCTCCGGCACCAAATGGTGAATCTGCGTCAAGATTGTCCGCGTAGTAGCCAAATCGGTCAAAAACCTTGCGTTTCTTCTCATCAGAGAGAACGTCATAGGCTTCTTGCACCTCTTTGAACTTGTCCTCGGATGTTTTATCGTTCGGATTTACGTCCGGATGATGTTTTCGCGCCAGCCGACGATAAGCCTTCTTGATCTCGTCGGCTTTAGCGTCTTTTTTGACGCCGAGTATTTGGTAGTAGTCTTTCTTGGCCATTTAGTCGGTGAGCCGTGAGCAGTTTAAATTACGACCGGCGCATCTTTCAAAAATAGAACATTACACAAAAAAGCGGCAGCAGTGAACGGATCGGCC
>DAIRVI010000038.1:0-1153 GCA_036802885.1 Pyrinomonadaceae bacterium | reverse complement strand
ATCTTTCAAAAATAGAACATTACACAAAAAAGCGGCAGCAGTGAACGGATCGGCCCACTGCTTACCGCTCACTGCACATTGCTTACTTTTTCTCGTCGCCTTCCGCGTCATCAACGTCGACATACTCAGCGTCGATAACGTTGTCGTCCGCGGCCGACGATCCAGAATCGCCGTCAGCGCCAGCGCTTGCGGACGAAGCCTGTTCATCGGTTCCGGTTTCACCCTCGGGCGCCGCGGTCTGGCTGTAGAGTGCCTCAGCCAGTTTGTGCGAAGCCGATTGGAGCCGGTCGAACGCGGTGTTCATAACCTCAGCATCTTCGCCGCCGAGAGCGGTTTTCGACTCCGCGATCGCCGCTTCGAGCTCACCTGAGGCCGCCGCGTCAAGCTTGTCCTTGTTTTCGCTGAATGTTTTCTCAACGCTGTAAACAAGTCCGTCGAGACGGTTGCGGGCTTCGATGGCCGCTTTCTTTTTCTCGTCCTCACCGGCATGAGACTCAGCATCCTTCATCATCTTGTCGATCTCTTCTTTCGAGAGGCCCGACGACGATGTGATCGTGATCTTTTGCTCGCGTCCGGTGCCGACATCCTTGGCCGAAACGTTAACGATGCCGTTTGCGTCTATGTCAAACGTAACCTCGACCTGCGGCACGCCGCGCGGTGCCGGCGGAATGCCGACAAGGTGAAATTTACCGAGCGTCTTATTGTCCGCGGCCAGCGGGCGTTCGCCCTGCAGCACGTGAACCTCGACCGACGTTTGGTTGTCAGATGCCGTCGAAAATATCTCCGACTTGCGGGTCGGGATCGTCGTATTCTTTTGGATCATCGCCGTCGATACGCCGCCGAGAGTCTCGATACCAAGGCTCAGTGGCGTCACATCTAGCAGCAGGATATCCGTCTTTTCGCCGCCCAACACACCGGCCTGAACCGCCGCACCGAGCGCGACAACCTCGTCGGGGTTTACCGATTTGTTCGGCTCTTTGCCAAAGTATCCTTTGACCATTTCCTGGACCTTCGGAATACGGGTCGAGCCGCCAACGAGCACGATCTCCTCGATATCCTTTGGTTCGAGGCCCGCGTCCTTGATCGCCTGTTCGACAGGCGGCATCAGACGCTTAAGGATCGGCTCGACAAGCTGTTCGAACTTCGAACGCGT
>DAIRVI010000037.1:7118-23557 GCA_036802885.1 Pyrinomonadaceae bacterium | reverse complement strand
AGTTCGCTGGGCGTCAATCTATGCCCGCGTCCGTGTCTTGGCAGAAACGCGACCTTAACGCCTTCCAACTCGCCGACGATAAACGCATCCGACGGACTCCCAAACGGCGTATCGACGCTCAGTTCCCGCACGTTTTCCAATTCCGGCATCTGGTAAAGCCCACTGCCGCCGATTATTCCAATATTTACTCGTTCCATTAAATTTTTATGCAAAGACAAGACGACCTTTTGGTTCCGGGATAGCGCGTCCTATTTCGCGAGCAGTTTCGATCCACTCATTAATAATGATTTCAGCATTGGCTAGGGCTTCCTGATAGGTTTGCCCGTCGGCCATACAGCCGGGCAACTCAGGCACTTCTGCAACATAAGAATTATCGTCTGAACTCCAGTAAATTATTATCTCGTATTTACTCATTATTAACTCCCAATCGATACTTCAAGATTATATTACGAATTTGTTTTACTTGATAGGGTTTGGCCATTCCTTGTTTTGGCTGAATATTGATTATTTCCTCGATTCCGGTTTTGGTAAATATATGATGACTTCCTTTGATCCGCTCTGTAAAAATCGAGAAAATTTAGTAATCCGCGCAAGTCATCAAAATCAATATTCGCGTCCGACTGACCCAGTAAAACTCTTTTACGAATCTTTTCAGTTTTCGACATATTTGTTTGCGGTCAGTTTGCCATCAATTTCCGTTAATCTGCAAAGCGGCATTTCGACATCGTGATAAAAGTGGCAGATCCAGTTTTCTGCTAACGCTTGCGGCAGTATGCGTTTTTTGAATTCGAGGGTTTCGGTCGGATAAAGGTCGTAGCTCATTATCCACGGCAGCGGCAGGTGGTGACGCGTCGGGATCATATCGTAAAAGCCGTAAAGCGTCTCGCCGCCTCGATCAATCCGAACCGTCTGCATCGTCTCGGAATGGCCGCGGACCTGCTCGATGGTTAGGCCTGCGACAGGTTCGTATTTATCGGGCATTAATTCAAGCTGACGGCTATCGATCAATGGCTGCCAATTCTCGGAAAGGTAGCTTGCACGGTCACGTTCGTGCGGATTTTCGGCTGCATTAAGCTCGCTCTTTGATATAAAATACCGAGCATTCGGAAATTGTGGTTCCGTATAGAGAACCACCCCGTCAGCCGAGGCGGCAACCACCCCTCGTTCTGGCGTCATAGACCCGCCAGTGCTTTCAGCCGCGTAAGGAGGGGAGCTTAAGATCGTATTACCGCCCGCGTGATCGAAATGGAGATGGGTGTTCACGACGATCGTGATGTCATCCGGTCGGCAGCCGGTGATGTTAAAAAGCGATTCGGCGAATGGCCGCTTGCGAAAGATGCCGTACATCGCGGTTTCCTTCTCAGTCCATTTTTCACCGATGCCGGTCTCGACCAGTATCTTTTCTTTTCCTGTGTTGATGAACAGACAGTTCATATTGAGCTTTATACGGTTAAGCTCATCGGGCGGGCAAACGCGTTCCCAAAGAACGCGAGGGACGACTCCGAACATCGCCCCTCCGTCCAACCTGAATTCCGTATCGGGAATGATCTCGATGCGGTAATCGCCAAGGTTCATTTACTTCTTCTTCGCGTCCGGTTTTTTCGGTTCAGCCGCCGGCGGCTTGTCACCAGGCCCGTCGACTTGAGCTCCCGGTTGCATTCCGGGTGCCTGCATTTGCTGCTTTTGCTTCATTTGCTGGATCTGTTCATCCGTCACTTCTGGTATCGCAAAATCATCAGGCACCTGAATGTTGTTGCTGGCAACGATTTCGTCAAGCAGCTTCTTTTCCTTCTCAGTTTCGAGCTTGTTGCGAACATAATCCTTAACCGGCGCTTCGCGAGCGGTCGGATTATCCGGGTCCTTTACGCCGGTCGAAATGAGTATGTGGCGAACGTCATACGTCTCTTCTTTCTTACCGTCTTTTTCTTTTTCTTCCAGCTTTCGGTCGAGTTTGACGATGTGAAATCCAAAATCAGTTTCTACAAGCTCAGGAGCAATCTCACCAGGCTGCAGAGCAAGCGCCGCCGCTTCAAACGGAGCTACCATCCGGCCCTTTGGCACATCTTTGTAAAGCCCGCCCTGAGCCACGCCGTCCGGGCCCTTGTTACCCGGATCTTCGCTAAATTCATTTGCGAGAGCCGCGAAATCCTCGCCCGCCTTTGCACGGTCCAAAATGCCTTGGGCTTTTTGGCGTTTCTGCGCGGGATCGAGCTCGGGATGTTCGGCAATATACTTAGCCACATCTTCGTCCGTTACTTTCGTCTGCTCAGTCACCTTTTCCGAATATAAACGGGCCAGGAACTGCGCCTGCTGTAACTTCGCCTGCAAATTGACTCTGTCAACAAATTCCTTTGATATTTCGCCGGCCTTGGCTTTTTGTTCGTACTCGGCTTTATAAATTCTAATTTTGGCAAAAATATCCCGAGCCTGCGTCTTTTCTTCGTCGCTGATCTCGCGATCCTTCATTTCAGGACTGCTGGCCTTGAGTATTTCAATTTTTGCGTTAAGGAAATCATTAAATTCGGCTTCGTGCGTCCGGTTTTCGGTTGGGCCACCGAGGCCGAGCCTTTCCATAAAGCTTGGCCCTGCTTTCGGCTGTTCATCCTCCGCCCAATATGCCTTTACCTGGTCCTCGGTGATAAAGCCGAACGCGGGCATCGGGCCCTTGTCCTTATTGATCTCGCGGTCGTAATTTACAGCAATGATCTCGGCACGAATACTATCCAGCTCTTGGCGATTTGACGGATCGGCTGCCAAACCGTCTCGCTGCGCCTGGCTCGCAAACGCGAGCAGCTGTTTGAGGTTCTCGATCTGCTTTTTCTTCTGCTCCGGATCCTCTGCTAAACGCTTTAAGACCATCGGATTGCTTTTTGCCACATCGGCAAGCAGCAACTCGATCTCGGCCTTACTGATCGAATTAAATGATGTGGTTGATTCGCCGCCAACCTGTTTTTTCCAAACGACAAGACCGACGCCGATCGCTAAGATCGCGACAATCAAAATAAGTCCTTTTGTTAAATTGCTCAATTCCCTAAGTCCTCTCTTACACAGAATCTAATAAATGCAAACGGTTATGATATCAAACCCGCGAAGTTTCAACTAATGAAAAATCAGTCATTCGCCAGTTTGGACAAGTTCCAGCAAAACGCCGCCTGACGATGACGGATGCACAAACGCAACGAGACAACCCTCGGCACCGATCCGCGGATTTTCGTCGATGAGGCGCATTCCTTTTGATTTCAATTGCAGCAACGTCGCGCGGATATTGTCTACCTCAACGGCGATATGATGAATGCCGCCGCCACGTTTTTCTAGAAACTTAGATATTGGGGAATCATCGCTGGTCGGTTCGAGCAGCTCGATGCGGCTCTCGCCAACGGGAAGCATTGCGACACGCACTTTCTGATCCTCGACGATCTCGGTATGAATATTCTCAAGTCCCAGAGCATCGCTCCAAAACTTCAGAGCCTCGTCGATTCCTTTTGTTGCGATCCCTAGGTGATTGATCTTCATTTCGTATTTACTAATTCTTCGACCGCCGAATACGGGTCGTTTGTTTTTTCAGCGATCTCAAGCGCTAGCTTGTCGAGTTTTTGACTTGTTCCGTTTCTGCTTAAAAGATCGGATAAAAGGCGCTCCTGCAAGAGTTCAAGCAGCCGCCATTTCGCGATCGCCTGCTGCCTAACTCTATTTCCGTCCCCGTCTGTTTGAAACTTACGATACGCCTCAATTGCCGCGACAAGATCCTCGATGCCTTTGCTTTCGGTAGCGACGGTCGGCACAATTGGCGGATGCCACATGTCCGGACGGTGAGCGAGCGACAGCAGGGATTCGAGCTCTTTTTGGGTACGCAAAACGCCCTCGCGGTCAGCCTTATTGATGACAAAAACATCGCCGATCTCCATTATTCCGGCCTTGATAGCCTGAATGTCGTCTCCCATTCCGGGGACGAGCACGACGACGGAGACATCGGCTGTCTTGACGATCTCGACCTCGTCCTGCCCAACGCCGACCGTTTCTACGATCACCTTATCAAAGCCGGCAGCGTCGAGGATCGCGACCGCATCGACCGTCGCACGCGCCAAGCCGCCAAGATTGCCTCGTGTCGCCATCGAACGGATAAACACGCCCTTTTCCATTCCAAGCGTCGCCATCCGAATGCGGTCACCCAGGATCGCACCGCCCGAAAACGGGCTCGACGGATCGACACAAACAATGCCGATCTTATCGCCATTTTCCTTGTAATTGAGTGCGAGCTTGTCAACGAGCGATGATTTTCCGGCACCGGGCGCGCCAGTAATGCCGATGACCGTTGCCTTTCCGGTCCTTGGAAAGACTGCCTTCATCAGTTCGGCGGCACCGGCGTCTCCGTTTTCGACGGCGGTAATAGCGCGCGCAATCGACCGATAATCGCCCGCTAATAATTCTTCGACTAAAGTAAATTCGTTCATTATAGCCAAATCAAGCCGATATTTTCTCATTTTTCAACTCAAAAGAAAAAATGACGAGCCGTCGGACTCGCCATTATGTCTTATAAATTTTAAGTTGGCCCTACATCTGTCCTTCGTCCGCTGACGGACCATAGATCGACGGCACGGGAATGTCATTGAGCCGGAGATAAACCGATAGTTGGCCGCGATGATGGATGATGTGATTCATGACAAACGAACGCATAACGGCGACTTTCGGCATCGTCATGTATACCTGCTCACCATTTCGCATCGTCCAGTCGGTCATAAATGTCTCGTCCGGGGTTTCCGCCAAAATGATCTTAGCTTTTGCAACGTGATCATCAAAGAACGCGAGAAGTTCCTCACTCGATTTCGGCTCAAAAGGCGTAAAATCCATTGTCGCAAAATCAAGAACATCACTTTTCAAAGTTTCTTTAGTCCATCCGAACATTTCGGCGCAATGCGATGCGAGCCGGCCGAATGTCATCGACTTTTCATGCGGCTTCCAGTCAAATTTCTCTGCCGGAACGCGTTCCAGGCACGATCGCGTGACTTTCGCCTCGTTCTCCAACTCTGCTAAAAAGGCTGATGCTAGACGGCCCGGTCCCATAGTTGCACTTGTACTCATATTTTTTCTCCTATGATTGAATTTAGACGCTAACTATAACACAAAGTTTCATAAATGCGACATATAATTTCGAAATAAAACCTGATCTTCACACTGCCGACACACCTTCGGCGGACTCTGCGCGAATCGTCCGCACCGTTTGGGGCTGTGTATAAATGTCAATGAGATTAGCGATCGGCCCGACGATAAACAATGCGTAATAAGGTGCATGGACCACCTCGAAGAGCCGCAAAACTGATTCGAGAGCGGCGATGAGGAACGCGACAAGGCACTGAGCTTTCGCAGAAGACCGAACCGTTGTCTTTGGGTCTGTGATCATGAAGAAGATAAAAAGCTGATACATCGGGCCGGTGATAGGTGCCGCCTCGGCGAGAAAGGCGTGTCCGGTAAAATAGCTGCGGATAAGACTAAATGCAAAGAAACTGACGACATATGTCAGCGTTATGTGAAATCGTCTGAGGCGGTAAATAATTACCGAGCCGAGTACCCATACCACCAAAAGGGCCCAAATGTTATTTCCCCACTGAATACTAAGACTCGCGACAGCAAAGGGCGCCAGTAAAAGCATCGAGCTCACCCCAAAATTCGACGGGTTCCAAATGTGTCGATCCTTTACGCGAAGAACATATTTGGAAGTGGTCGAAATCGCGGGGCACAAAGCGAACGGCCAGAAAAATGGCGAGCGTATCAAAATGCCAACACTTATTCCCGAAATATAGGCGCTTGCAAGGTGAGGTATCTTTCCGGTAAAGATCTTGCCGAGTGCTATTTCGAACGCGATCGAAACAACGATCGCCAGTAGAGTTTGCGGGTAGCTTTCAAGAATGCCAAACGAAACCTGACCAACCAACAAAATTAACGTTATTAGTATCGGCGCAACAAATCGCACGTCAATGCCCCACAGCTTATTGGGCGGAGCGTCGTCCTTGACGCCGGGCGGTGATATCTCAATAATATTTGCGCTCATACTGATCTTATTCCCGGATCCGGTGGACGGTATTCAATTCCGGATTTTCGATAATCTGTATTTTACCTGATGGCCATCGAATTTCAACTTTTTCTATATTGGGCGCCTTTCCGAGACCAAAATGAAGCCGTCGCTGGTTTTGAGAGCTAAAGCCAATTCCTCCGCTTATTTCCTGCACTTGTCGCTGTCCCATCCAAAAAACCCGCACTTGAGCGCCGATCGCTGACCGGTTGCTTACCGAACCTTCCAGTTCAAAGTCGATCCAATTATTCGCTGGGTCGACATTACTACGATAGATCAAAAAGGGGCCGTTTTGGTTAGCAACGATAACGTCAAGAACTCCTCGATTCCAAAGGTCGGCCATCGCAACCGCCCGGCCATCGAATGTCTCAACAACGCCAACGATCTGAGCGACGTCATTAAAACGACCGGCTCCGTCGTTGAGCCATACTTTCTTGGTTTGAAAGCCCGCGAGGCTGCGTCCGCCCATCGGCGCCCAATTTTGCGCATCTCCGATAATCGAATTGTTTCCCACCGTGATCTTAGAATAGTCGTACCAATAACTTGTACCGCGATCGGCTGAGACAAATCCGTTAGTCAGAAACAGATCCTGATTCCCATCGTTATTAAGATCGCCGAACTGGGCGCCCCAGCTCCATCCTCCAAACTCGACGCCGAAATTACTCGCCTGATTCTCGAATTTTAAGTCGATGGAGCCTGGATTTTGCATCCAGAGATTATTACCCTGGAGCAGAATTCCGGGCTCGGAGATATTCGAAACATATATGCCGAATTTCCCTTGATTCAGGACGTCTCCGACGCTCGCGCTCATACCGCTTTTCGGGGCAAATCCAACGCCCGTTTTTTCACCGGCGTCAACAAAATGCTTGCCCTTTTCATTTAGATAGAGTTCCGAAACGCCGTAGTCGTTCGCGACAAAAAGGTCAGGGAATCCGGTCCCGCGCAGGTCAGCCGCAACGGCGGCCAATGCCCATCGATTGGAGTCGATCCCCATTGATTTGCTGACCTCTTCGAACTTGCCGCTGCCGAGATTGTGAAAGAGATATTTCCGTCCGCCGTTTTTTGCGTATTCAAAACTCTCGGGCATTATCACGGTATTTTCGAGCCTCCAGAGGTTAAGGCCGTCGCGAAAATAGCCAGCGACAAATAGGTCGAGTAAACCGTCGCGATCGTAATCGAACCAGATAGCCGTATTTACATTCGCCCACGACGGCAGTCCGGAACCATCGGTCGCGTTTGAAAACCCGCGTCCCGCATCGTTGTGATAGAGCTCTGGCCGGCCCCATTTGTATAGAAAAAGATCTTCGAATCCATCGTTATCGTAATCTCCCCACACGGCTCCCATCGAAACGCCGGTCTCACGCTTATTTACGTCAGCGACTCCCATCGGGCTTGCGACATCCGAAAATGTGCCATCCCGATTGTTTCGGTAGAGAGCATTTTTGCTGTCTTCGCCGCTGTTTGTCAGATAGAAGTCGTTCCAGCCATCGCGGTCAAAATCGACAACCGAGACGCCGGCGCCCATCGAAGCGATGATGGGCATTATGTTGTCAAGTTTCGCGTCCAGCTTTGGCGAGATGTGTCTGAAATTCACCCCCGAGCGTCCCGCAACTTCTTCAAAATGGAATCCGTAACGGTTCATCGCGGTGCCAGAGTCGATCTCGATCCTTTCGGGTTGCGAATAGCGTTTTATTACGAACGGGGTCGCCAGAAGCGCTACGAAGAATAATAAGAGAGCAATTTTTGGCAGGCTTTTCATCTCTTTCTTAGAGCGTCACGAAATTGATCGGGCGCAATATACCGCGTATGGAAATTTCGCCAATCCGCCGAATGTTTTTTATAAACTGGGTCGTCTTCGAGTCGTCGCGGCGGTCGCGAATAATCGTTTGTCGAGTGGGTCGGAAGCGGCAAGACGGTTTTGGAGAACACGGTATTAGGGTCGCCGTCCTTTATCCAGCCGTTTCCAATGATCACAAAATCGCGTTTCCAACCAGGCTGCACGTCAGTCAGAGCAGGGAACCGGAGAACGATCTCGTCGCCGGCACCGGTGATAATATACCGGTCGTCAACATTTGAGAGTAAATCGAGAACATCGCCGTAACGAGTGTAATAGCCCTCGAGGTCGCGCCAACGTTGACCCGTCGTGAAAATCTTGTTGTATTCCGGGATTTCGGGCGACGAATCATCGCGTTTGTGCATAACGGAAAAGCCCCGGCCGCGAACCTCAGCGGCGGTGAGTTGTAACCGCGTTTCTTTTTTCTGTTCGTCACCAAGATCGGCCGCCCACGCGAGTCTGTCCCAGAAAATCTCCATATTAGTCCGCAGACGAAAGCGGCGGGCGTTATTTGGCAGGTCGATCAATACCGTTTTCATTTTGCCCGCCGGGAAACCAAGATTCTCCTTAACCGTTTTCCAGTTACCATTCGCGTCCGGAGTTTCGAGACTAAGGCTTTTGGGTTTTGGTTTTGAGCTTTGACCGAGCTCGACGTTGATCGAGGCGTCGGTCGGATGCACCCAACCATCTCCGACCAGCCACAATTTTTTGTCACGCGGGGCATCTTCGGGCAGCTCAACTTCGACAAAATGATCCTCGGCGACACCTTGGAAAGACCCGCGTTTGAATCCGTCCAGATACCTTTCGTCGAGCGTCCTAACGATTTCTGATACGTCCTGACCTTTTTGATCCGTCACGGCGGGAAACGGTTTTGGTGGGTCGGTCGTAAAGACTTTCAACGGAGGCAGTGGTATCGCAAATCGCTCGTCGGTAAAAACCTCGGTACCCACGGAATGATCAACCGCGAGCAGCGAATAATTATCGATGTAATAGGCTTCCCAATATTCGCCCGTGATGCGAAGCTCGTACGAGCCGTCTTTTGGTACAAGCATTTCGCCGGGAATCTTGAACCATTCTTCGGTCGCCAAAATACCGTATGTGTCCTGGGCATTGATCTTCAGGCCAAGAGCCGGGCTCCAGGGTGGAGCGTCCTTGACCAACCGAAATTTCGAACCGTCCCAAGTAAACAGATGCGGACACGAGCCCTTTAGACGCTGTTCGGCCAGCACCGTTTGATTTGGTCTCAGGTCAAAATCCGCCTGGACATAACCGTTGTTCCACACGACACGCATTACGTCTACGCTCGTTTGCTCGCCAAGCCCAAAATGCACTTGCGGCGATGTAATGACACGCTTTTGCGGCAGTAGCCCCGAGCGGATCTCGATCTCGCCGCCGATGCCGAACGAATTTATCCGCTGATCGCCGTCGGACTTTGCCGAACGCGGCCGGATAATCTGCCAGCCGTAATTTTTTGAACCGGAGTTTATGAATCTCGCAGGTTTGCCGTCGACGCCCAGGCCAATGATATCGAGTCGGCCGTCACCGTTTAAATCGGCGGCGGACCATGCTTCTCCGTCCACATTGACTGGTTGAATACCCGAGGAGCCGTCCTTTCCCGACAGCAGGACTTTTCCGAAAAACAAGACGTCGTTGGCACCGTTATTATCAAAGTCCTTCACCAGAAATGGCGAATTACTACTCGTATCACCCTTTGAACGAGGCGGGTCGATTACTCCGATAAAATTAGTGATGTATTCCTCGATCCATTCCTTGCCATTATGATTATCACTCAAACGCAATACTTGTCGTTGGCCGTTCTCAAGCAGGATATTCAGATCAAGCTGAGCGTCCCCGTTTGTGTCTGCAAACGCTACAGCCAAGGTAGGATTTTTGATCTGGACGCTCCTAGTTGAAAACTGCCCGCCGCGTTCGTTTGAATAGACTCGCAGTTTGCCTTGGGAATCGACTGTCGAGACATCTGCATCGCCGTCCTCGTCAATATCTCCCGATGCGAAATCGACCAATCCATCTACCTCGGTAAGTAGTTTGATCTCCTGAAACGTGCTGTCCGAGTTGTTTTGCAGAGCGACGGGCGGGCCGGTTGCGGCGGCCAGAACAAGATCGAGATCGCCATCGGCTTCGACATCGAATACAAAAGCTTTCACGTATTTTCTACCAAGTATTGCCGGCGGAAGCTTGGTTTTTGCGGTGATATCCTGAAACGCGTCGTCGAAAAATCGCAGTCCTTTGTCTCCAGTCACAACGAAATCGTTCTTAAAGTTGTAATCGATGTCGATGGTCTGAATGTCGTTTGACGCGGCGACGGGCAGCGTCCTGTCGCCGATGAGAATTGCGTTGTCGTTGGCCCACGCAACTATTGGCGCCGAGTCGCCATCGATGTAAATAGCCTTGCACCAGCGAGCCTTTTCGTTTGCGATTAGCTGCATCGTAAACTTTAGACTCTCGTCAGGCGGAGCAGGAGAAAAATGCGGAACCGGCAATTTCAACGGCTTTGAGAACGGCTCGCCGACGAATGTCTCGTCAAACCTTACCTCCGCAATCTGCGCGCGAAATTCCGGCAGACGCAGCAAGACGTTGCGAAAAAAGGCAATGTTTTGCGAGACTTCGCGAAGGTTGCCGCTGTTCGCCGAGCCTTGCAGCGTTTGAAACTGCTTTTGAATCTCGGGCTCCCAGGCCGCTGCTTTTGCCGCAATCGCAGCAAATGTCGCCTTCAGCTTATCGACGTCGCCCTGTTTTGCGAGCAATCGAGCGATCTCAAGTTTAACCGGCAAATTGCCAGGCATACTCGCAGCAACCTGCTCGTAGCTCACCAATGCATCCGTGTCTTTGCTTACTCGCTCATATTCACGTGCCAGCGCAAACTTGGACTTTGGATCAGCAGGATCGAGGTCGATCGCCTTTTTTAGGCTTAGCTCGGCCTTATCAAAATTGCCCCTCTGGGTCTCTAATACATAGATATTGCGCTGTATCTGTGCGTTATTCGGAGCCAGGCCGTTAGCTTTATCGAGGGATAAGGCAGAGGCGTCGAATTCCTTTTGTCGCATCTGCAAAATACCGAGATTTGTCCAGGCAGCCGGTTCATCGGCGGCCAGACTCACGACTTTATCCCACTCTCTCAGTGCCCGCTGGTCGTCCGACACTTGCATTGCGGCAAGTCCGATATAGAATGATCGGATTGCGGTGTCCGTGTTTTTCAAAGGATCGTCGGTCACGCCAGGCTGGCAAGCCCAAGCGAGCGTTGCGAATACAGTGAGCAACAAGGTCGTGCCAGTTTTCATATTGAACAAAACTTTATTGAATCTGCTTCTCACCGGGAATGAATGGAATAGGAACTTTTCCCTGTCGAATGTAGAAGAAGTTTCCGCCTGGCAGATCTTTAACCGTCTGCGTCAAGCCGCCCGGCCAGTGTATGCTCAATTCATCGATCTTCGCAGCCGGTCCCACCCCAAAATGAACGCGGAAATCACTGACAGACAAATAGCTTTGTGCTCCCATAACCTGACGTTGGATCTTTCTGTCGCCGATCCGAGCGACAATCCGGGCACCGATGGCGTTGCGATTTGCCTCATCGCCGTCCAGCCAGAGAACAACAAAGTTCCCAATGTCGGCGGACGTGTTAAACCCGATCTGTGCCGTCCCGCCGTTGTTCGCGACGATGAAATCAAGGGCGCCGTCGCCATTAAGATCCGCCGTTGCGAGCCCGCGGCTTACTTGCTTGTCAAGCAGAGCGTTGCCCGAGCCGTTACTGATATCGACAAATTTGCCACCAAGATTTTCGTATAGCGAATTCTGTTGGGCAAACGTAACAGTGTCGGAGTTTTGCTCGATATTGTCTTCGATATGTCCATTCGCAACCATTAGGTCTTCGTCGCCGTCATTGTCAGCGTCGAAAAAGTCGACACCAAATTTCAAACGCGCACGAGAGCTTGCACCGACGCCGACCACATCGGATACGTCTTCGAAAAGCAACGGCTCGCGTTGTCGGTAGATGGCGGTCGCCTCGGTTTGAAAGGTCGTGTCGGCAATATCGAGCAGGCCATTGCCGTCAAAGTCCGAAAAGTCTGCGCCCATATTACCCTGTTCCCGCCCGACCTCGCTGTACGCGGAACCTGAGATCTGAGCAATGTCTTTTAATAATCCGCTACCGTCATTTATCCACAGCTGATTTGGAGAAGTGTCATTGGCGACGTAAATATCAGTGTCGCCATCCGTGTCAATGTCTCCGATTGCCAAGGCGAGTCCTTTCGATGGTTTCTTATCAACTCCTGTCCGTTGACTGCCGTCCGTAAATCTTCCCTTTCCGTCGTTAATCCAAATCTGATCGGAAACGGCTGCAAAGAGTATGGGCGTCGGATAGATCAGTAATTTATTGTGATATGCATTAGGAGGATTTTCAGTCGGAAATTCAACATAACGAGCTACGAACAGATCCAAATCTCCGTCATTTTCGAGATCGAAAAAGCCGGCACTTGTTGCCCATTTGCCATCTGAGACAATACCGGATCGTTCGGTCACGTCCTCAAAATCTCTGCCGGAGTTCTTCAGCAAGCGGTTGTTGCCATCGAACGATGTCAAAAACACGTCCGTCCACCCATCGTTGTCAAAATCGCCCACCGCGACGCCCATCCCATATCCGGCACTAGGCAATTTCCAGTCAATGGTTTTATCCGTAAAAATGCCCTTTCCGTCATTGATATAAAGTCTGGTTCCGGCGTTTTCCGGGCGGTCACCTCCAATTACGCCGCTATTAACCAAAATTACGTCGGGAGCTCCATCACGATTCACATCCGCAACAGCGACACCGCTGCCGATAACCTCAGGCATCAGCTTTTTTTCGGATCTCGTCGGCACGTGTAGAAAATCAACACCCGACCTTTTAGTCGCATCCTCAAATTTTATCTTAGTCTGCGGGGTATTTTCAGTTGTCGAAGCCCCGCTTGGTTTGTTCGAACAAGCGGAAATTACAGCTGCGATCAGTGCGATGAATATAAGAAATCGAATGCTCATTGTTCTTTAAGTTTTTGTGCCTCGGCCATTGCTGCATCTGCCGCCGCCTTATTCCCAAGGGCCGACTGCGCTTCCGCAAGATATTTATAAACAGCCTCTTTATTTGCTCGGTCGGCAATCGGGATCATTTCCTGCGATAACCTTACAACCTCTTCATATCTGCGTTCGTTCCAAGCTGTTTTCAATTTGTTAACAAGGCTTACAAAGGTCATCTTACGGTTCTCGTCGATGGTCATTTGCTGATGGGCCCGTTCAGTCTCTTTCCGGTATTTCTCAGCCATTTCGGCATCACCCGCCGCATAGTAAACGCGGCTCAAGGTGTTGAACGCAACTGTATTTAACGGATCGAGGTCCAGAGCCTTTTTAAGAGTGTCGATTGCTTTGGGGTAGTCTTTTTTGCCGAAATGGATCAGACCCCGAAGATTAATTTCGCCGATTCGTTTTTGGCTAATGATCGTATCCCAAACTGAATCCAGGTCTTCCGCTGCCGCGTCTAGCTCACCGAGGCCAAAATGAGCGAACGCCGCCAAACTTCGGATTTCGGGATCGTTTGAAGTGGCCGCTCCGACGCTTTTCATAATTTCCGCGGTCTCCGAAAATTTTCCAAGCTTTAAATAGACTTTGGCAAGGAGGATATTATCGTCCGGCGATCGTTCAGCTAAAGGAATCTCAGCCAATAGTTTCTCTAATACTTCCCAATCCTGGCGAATGGCAAGAGCCGCCTTATAGCTCTGTACCAGTTCCGCCGCGTAAGGATACTTAGTGTAAATTGCCTTGAGTTTTTCGAAATTGTCAGGCGAAATCTGTTTGGTCGAATTTAATTCGACGTTCGCCCTCTGTAGATCAGCTTTTGCGGTTTGATCTTTTGCGAGTAACCCGGTGTCGCGGTCGGCTTTACTCTGGCAGGAAAGTAAGAGAGCCAGATTGAGGGCAACTAAACCCGTTATGGCCCAAAACTTGTTTGGATAGAGAAACTTCCAATGCATTTCTCTACAAAGTAACCTTTTTCGTCTACGCTTTCAACAAACTCTTGGCGATGACAAGACGCTGTATTTCTGACGTGCCCTCGCCGATGGTGCAGAGTTTTGAGTCGCGCCAGTATTTTTCGGCCGGATAATCTTTTGTATAACCGTAACCGCCGTGGATCTGGACGCTCTCCTCGGCGACGCGAACCGCAACCTCAGAAGCGTAGAGCTTAGCCATAGCAGACTTTTGGGTGACGGGCTTGCCGGCATCCTTGGTCGCGGCCGCTTGCAACGTCAAAAGGCGCGCGCACTCGATCTGCGTTGCCATATCAGTGAGCTTGAACTGGATAGCTTGAAACTCGGCGATCGGCTTACCAAATTGCTGGCGTTCCTTTGCGTATTTGATTGCTGCTTCGTACGCGCCTTGCGCGATGCCAACCGAAAGGGCAGCGATCGATATGCGGCCGCCGTCGAGCACTTGCATACACTGTAAAAAGCCTTCGCCTTCGTTGCCGAGCAAGTTCTCATCAGGCACATAGCAATCTTCAAAAACAACGGACGCCGTCTCTGAGGCACGCATTCCGACCTTGTTTTCCTTTTTGTCGCCGCGAAAGCCGTCCATCGTTTTATCAAAGATGAACGCCGTAATACCCTTATTCCCCTTGGTTTTATCGGTGACTGCGACCGCCACGAGCGTGCTGCAAGCAAGTGCGTGGGTAATGAAGTTTTTCGACCCGTTTACTTTCCAACCGCCGTTCGAACGAATAGCCGTTGTCCTTGTGCCGGACGCGTCCGAGCCAGCCTGTGATTCGGTCAAACCCCAGGCGCCAAAACTCTCGCCACGAGCCAGCGGTACCAGATACTTTTGCTTTTGCTGTTCGGTTCCGAAGGAATAAATGTGGTTCGAACACAGCGAATTATGAGCCGCGACTGATAGACCGACCGAGCCGCACACTCGGCCAAGCTCTTCGATAATGGTCGCATATTCGATGTAGCCCATTCCGGCGCCGCCGTATTGCTCTGGAAAAAGCACACCCAAAAGGCCAAGTTCGGCAAGCTTGGGACGCAATTCCTCAGGAAAGTGCTGCGTTTCGTCCCATTCCATCACGTGGGGCTTGATCTCGCTCTCGGCAAATTCGCGAATGCTGTACTTAATCTGCTGCTGCTCTTCGGAAAGTTCAAAATTCATAAACTGATACGTATGGCGAAATCTTATGATGACATGACGCCGTCTTTTGGAGCAAATTTATGCCAAAGATATCGAACGGTTTGTAGGGAATTGAGTAGGTGTTTACACTCAAACATATGAACTGGAAAGATAATCTGCTCACCTCCGACATCCAGATAAGGGAATTGCTGGCAAGCACAAAAACGATCGCCGTGCTGGGCATAAAGCCCGAATCGCACGCTAACCAGCCAGCGTTTTATGTACCGAAATATATGGCCGATGCAGGTTTTGAGATCATTCCGGTGCCTGTTTATTATCCTGAGGTGACAGAGATCTTGGGGAAAGAAGTTTATCGCAATCTGAACGACGTGCCTGGCGAGATCGATCTGTTAAACGTATTTCGACGCTCCGAGGACATTCCGAAACATACGCTCGAAATTCTATCGAAAAAACCGAAAGCCGTCTGGTTCCAGCTCGGGATACGCAATGACGAAGTCGCCGAACAGCTTGCCGAAGCGGGCATTAAGGTAGTGCAGGACCTTTGTCTGATGGTCGAGCACCGTGCATTGAGATAGTTTTCGAGTCTCTATTTGCGTGCCGATGCCGAACGCCCGGCGGGTGCCGTGCGAAAGGCGTCGACCTCGTCGCGGGTCAACGGGCGACTTGCTCCAACCGCCAGATATTTGTCGGCGATCGGACCGATTGCTATTCTCCTAAGTTTGACAACGGAATGCCCGATCGTGTCGAACATTTTGCGGATCTGCTGATTGTGGCCCTCGTGAAGCGTAACCTCATACCAGCCGTTTTTTTCCGTTGGTTTCAGGTCTATGATGTCCGCCGGGGCCGTTTTGAAACCGTCCTCTAAGATTACGCCGCGACGCAATTTATTTATCGCAACGGTCGTCGGAAGACCCTTTACCTTCACTTCATAGACCTTTGGAATTGTCCGCGATGATGCAACATAATTCGTAAAATCGCCGTCATTTGTGAGTATGATCAGACCCTCGGTGTTGTAATCGAGGCGTCCTACCGGGTGGAGCCGTCCGTGTCCTCGTACAAGATCGGTGACGAGTTTTCGACCCTCGGGGTCTGCGGCGCTTGAGAGATAACCCTTAGGTTTATTCAGCAAAATATAAACGTTCGAGCGATTTTGGAGCTTTGTATTGATCAAACGCCCGCGGACCTTTATATGGTCTTTGTCAGGATCGGCCTTGGTTCCGAGTTGGGTTACGATCTCACCGTTGACCGTCACCTCGCCCGCCGTGATGAGGCCCTCGGCAGCACGCCGCGAAGCGATGCCCGCCTGGGCGATCAGTTTTTGCAGTCTTTCTTGCATAAGAAGATTGAACCACATAGTCATATAGGACACATAGTGAG
>DAIRVI010000037.1:5845-7018 GCA_036802885.1 Pyrinomonadaceae bacterium | reverse complement strand
TGTTTGTAAGCGATAACGGCAAGCGTTTCGAGCGATGCGAGCGAGAGTTTGGCAGATGGCCGAGTTTTTAGAAACCTGCGAACCTCCTCATGAAATTCGGTCCGCGTCGCAAGCTGCCAGCCGCCGGCGATCTCACGTATCTGCAAGCCGCTCTCACGCGATTCGTATTCGCGAGTGAGTTCTTCGACAGCCGCCTGAACGCTCTCACGTTCCTCTTCCAAAATGTCGGCGAGCAACTTTGTCGTAATCGGTTCGTCCGCGACAAAAATGAGCGCCTCGACAAGAGCCACGATCTCGGCAGGTGTCCGTGTTTTTTGCGGTGCGGCAGCTTCGAAGTTCATGAAATTATTCTACCGCAGAGACGCAAAGACGCAGAGCCGAATTAGGAAAAAAGTCACTCAAAGTCTGCCTTTCTCCGTGTCTCAGCGTCTCCGCGGTTCAAACTTTCTTTAAAATAATATCGCCAAACGTGTTGCTTTGGAGCAATCTGACGCCTTCGGTGCGGACGATTTCGAGTATCGCGATGAATGCCGTCACGAGCTCCCGTTTCGAGTGCATTTCCTCAAAAAACTTCAACAGGCTGAGCTCGCCGGTCTCAATGATCCTTTTCTTCAAAGCTCTCATCATATCGGCGAGCGAGATCTCTTCGCGTTCGATCTCCATTTTGACCTCATCGACGTGACGGGCGACGATCTGTTGGAAAACAGTGAGCAGATCAAAAACCGAGGCGTTGATCTCGGCGTTGTTGTCGTCGGATTCGATCGGGCCGCGAGTAAATATGGCCTGTTCGATCGTCGAGCGTTCGTAAAGCACGCCTGCGGCGGTTTTGAATTTTTCGTATTCGAGAAGGCGGTCAACAAGCTCTTGCCGCGGGTCTTCAAATTCTTCGTCCTCGCTAGCCGTCGGGTCGCGGGGCAGCAGCATCTTTGACTTAACCTCGATCAGTGTCGCCGCCATTACCAAAAAATCGGCCGCGACCGAGATGTCTAGCCGCTTCATCAGACGGATGTATTCGAGATATTTCTCGGTGATGCGGGCGATCGGAATGTCAAAAATATTAGCCTGTTCCTGCTTGATGAGAAACAGAAGCAGATCGAGCGGCCCAGCAAAATCCCCTATTTTGATCTTCAATTCGTCGGTCGAGCCGCGCACGATTTGTGCACTTTGCTCGTG
>DAIRVI010000037.1:0-5745 GCA_036802885.1 Pyrinomonadaceae bacterium | reverse complement strand
AATCAATGCCGTTTTCACGAAACAGCGTGGCCAGATTGCGGCAAGTCGTTCAGGTCGGTTTTTCGTAAACGATTATTTTGTCAGGCATAACTTATCCCCGTTTTTTCATAAACGTCGTTGAGCGTTTTGGCTGCGATTATGCGTGCCCGCTGGGCCCCGTTATTTAATATTGATTTAAGCGTTTCGTCGTCGAATTGTTTAACTCGGTCCTGAAATGGTTTTAGAAATTCGATCGTCGCTTCGGCGAGTTCGTTCTTGAAATCGCCATAGCCGCGCCCAGCGAATTGCGCGACACATTCGTCTGCGGTTTTGCCGGTAAGGAGCTGGTATATCGTCAACAGATTCGTGATCGCCGGCCGTGTATCGTCAAATGTGATCTCGGTACCACTGTCGGTGACGGCGCGTTTTATCTTTTTCGTGACCGTGTCGGCGTCGTCGAGCAAAAATATCGAGCCGTTTGCGTTTTCGTCCGATTTCGACATCTTTTTCGTCGGATCCTGCAATGACTGGATCTTTGCACCAACCGGCGGGATAAATGCTTCGGGAATGACAAAAGTCTCGCCAAAATCACGGTTAAACCGCTCTGCAAGGTCACGCGTCAATTCGAGATGCTGTTTTTGATCCTGGCCGATCGGGACGAGATCGGTTTGGTAAAGCAGGATATCCGCCGCCATTAGGACTGGATAGGTAAAGAGTCCGACGCCCGCCCTTTCTGCGTTGCCCTTGCCCTTGTCCTTAAACTGCGTCATTCGCTCAAGCTCGCCCATGCGTGCGATGCACGAGAGAATCCACGTTAGTTCGGCGTGTTCGTGGACTTCGGATTGAATGAAGATCGTTGACTTTTCGGGATCGACGCCGGCCGCGAGATAAATGCGTGCGAGATCGAGAGTCTTTTGGCGCAGCTCAGCGGGATTTTGCGGCAGCGTGATCGCGTGCAGATTTACGATACAGTAAAAGGCTTCGTACTCGTCTTGTAGAGCGACCCAATTCTTTAGAGCGCCGAGATAGTTGCCGATATGCAGCTGTCCGGTCGGCTGCGCGCCGCTGAAAATGCGTTTCTTCATAAATCTAGAACCAGGGCGTCAAGAGCAGATATTCGACGAGACGGAAGACCGGGCGAATGATGGCTCCGATCAATCCCCAATAGACCAAAAGCATCAGAATCACGAATCCGTATTGCTCTAACAATGCAAAAACCGGCTGAAAACTTTCGGGTAAAAAAGTTGAAAGGACTTTGCTGCCATCGAGCGGCGGAAATGGCAAGAGGTTAAATACCGCGAGCGACACGTTGAGCATAACCATATATTGGAGGAGTATGATCAGCGGCTTCATTAAGCCCGAATCGAAGTTGTCAGAATTGATTATGTTAAATTCCAAAAGGCTCTTAAAAATCGCGAATCCGATCGTTGCAAGGATGAGGTTTGCGCCAATACCCGCTATCGAGACCATGACGTTCGCCATCTTGTAATTTGCCCATTTGCGGGGATTTACAGGCGTCGGCTTGCCCCAACCAATCAATGGAATATTGCCGAGAGCCCCGCCGATCGACCCGAGAACAAAGCTGATTATCGGTATCAGAAGCGTTCCGATCGGGTCGGTGTGCTTAACTGGGTTGAGAGTGACGCGGCCCAGCATATAGGCGGTGTCGTCTCCGTATTTCCGGGACATCCATGCGTGTCCGGCCTCGTGGGCGGAGATCGCCAAAAGCAAAACCACCATATAGATGACCAGATGGCTGATTAAATTGACCAGATCGATATCGCCCATAAATTACTTCTAATCCTTCGTTTCTCCATCGAAAACGAGCATTTTTATTGTCTTAACCGCTAAATTGTGCCATTCTTTTACTTCAAAATAAAATCGGCATTTGGGAAACAGTAGGTCGAAAACTGTCTCGAATGCATTTATTTATGGCAAATCATATCGTAATTATCGCCAGTGATTATAAGGGCGGCGAGTTTATCGAAGAGGCTCAAAACGCCGGGTGGCACGTCACACTTGTTACACGAAAGAAACTTTTGGATTCGCCGTGGCCATGGACAGCGATCAACGATGCGCGGACTATTGTCGACGATGCCGGCGTCCTGGATTACGTCCGTGCCGTAACAAATATTTCCGGTTCGCGACCGATCGATCGGGTTGTTGGATTGGACGAATTTGACGTCCTCACCGCCGCGATGACGCGCGAGCACCTCAATCTGCCGGGTATGAGTCGCTCCCACGCCTTGCGCTTTCGAGACAAACTAACGATGCGTGACATCGCTCATCGTGCCGGAATTCCATGTCCGGAGTTCGTAGGTGCTTTTAATGCCGAGCGGATAAATCAATTTCTCGCAACAGTTCCGGCACCTTGGATCGTCAAACCGCGGCATGAGGTTTCGGCCTTTGGCATACGCAAATGCGAGACTGCCGAAGAGGTCTGGGGCGTTTTGACCGACCTCGACAATCGTAATAACTGGCGCGATCACCCGTCACAATTCCTCGTTGAGAGATTTATCGAGGGCCGTGTTTTTCATATCGATTCGGTCGTCGCGGACGGTAAGGTTGTCGCTTGCGGCGTCAGTCAATACGGCACGACGCCTTTCAAAGTCTCGCATTACGGCGGTGTATTTACGTCATCGATAGTGCCGTACAAGGCGAAAGAGCGGAAGCCGCTCGAAAAGCTGAACGCCGAACTGCTGTCGGCATTTGAGTACGAACGCGGTGTTTCGCACGCCGAGTTTTTGCAGTGCTCTGAGACCGGCAAATTCTACTTACTCGAGGTCGCCTGTCGCGTGGGCGGTGCGTATATTGCAAACGTGCTCGAGCACGCTTGTAATTTCAACCTCTGGCGCGAATGGGCAAAACTCGAAACCGCAACCGACGAACGGCCGTACAAGCTGCCAAAGCTCAGAAAGGATTTTGCCGGCATAACTCTTGCGCTTGCCAATGTTGACGAGCCTGACACGTCGCATTATGCGGACGCCGAGATCGTTTATAAGGTCAATAAACCAAAACACGTAGGTTTGATCTTTCAATCGACGGAACAAGGTAGAATCGACGAGCTTTTGCGCGTTTACACCGAGAGGATCACGAACGATTTTCTTGAGGTTGCCCCTGTAAAGGAGCGGCATGATGATTGAGTTTACAGTTTAAATTTGTGAGAATCAGAATATGAATTGCGTAATCACGATCTCGCCGGAAATTCAGAGTGGCGAACCGGTTTTTACTGGCACTCGAGTTCCGGTGAAGAACCTCTTCGATTACTTGAAAGGCGGAGATTCGATCGACGATTTTCTAGAAGGATTTCCGTCGGTGAGCCGCGAACAAGTTTTAGAATTACTGAATTTGGCTGAGCACACCTTTACATTTTCGGAAGCAGACGTGTATGAAAAGAGTCTTGCTTGACGAAAATCTTGACAGGCGATTGAAAAACTATTTTTCAGCCGAGATAGATGTAACATGTGTTCCCGATCTAGGCTGGCAATCAAAGAAAAACGGTGAATTGCTAATGGCGATGGATGCCGAAGGAATCCATTATCTTATAACTGCAGATAGAAATTTACAGTTCCAACAAAATCTCGATAAATATTCTGTGATCTTGGTAGTCGTAGCGACCCGAGACAATCGACTCAAGAGTTTGGCCCCGTATATTTCTAATATCGAAGCGTCGATCAAAGATGCACAACCGGCTGAGAAGGTGATCTTAGTCGATCTTCGCAAATAGCATGACCAAGGCCGACGAGAGTTACACGGGCCCACCCTCGATCCTCGACCACGATCTCAACAGGTATTTCAGCGAGCTGCTCAAGTTCGAATCGACGCCTGAAATGGAGTCGTCGGACGTTTACAAAAAAATAGAATCTGACGTCGAACGCATTATGACCGCCGTCGTGTCCGAACCACCTGCGTCAATAAGTGGTCCGTCTGGCGACGGAGAGTCAACGAGCCGGCCACCCGCTAACTTCCCGACCAGTCGGGATTTCAACATTCGGGCTCTCGCATGGAATCTCGAACGCGGCATACGCTTCGATGGCATCGTCGCGGCTCTGAAGAACAACGAGAGGCTGAAAGACAAGGACGTTCTGCTGCTTACCGAATTGGACTATGGCATGGCTCGCAGCGGAAACCGATTTGTCGCGCAGGAATTAGCCCGCGAACTTCGCCTAAACTATGCGTTCGCACCGGTTTACATAGCTTTGCAAAAGGGAAGCGGCGTTGAATCGGAAATGGCGGGCGCAAATACCGCGTCGATCCACGGCCTCGCGATGTTCTCGCCGCATTCGATGAAAAACGTCGACTCTGTTCCGCTCCCAAACGGCAAGGACAAGATGTGGGGAAAGGAAAAGCGGCTCGGATATCTGCGGGCGCTCGTCGCCGATATCGAGCATCCGGCGGGTGTGTTTCGCGCCGTCACCATTCACCTCGACGCTCATTGCTCGCGTGCGCACCGGCACAAGCAGATCAAAATAATTCTCGATCATTTAGACACCTTACCGCCGCTTCCCACCATTCTCGGCGGTGATTGGAATACAACCACCTATAACGCGCAAAATGCAACGCGTGCAATACTCGGCTATTGGCGCCGCGTGATGATGGGCGTTAAAAATGTCGTCAAAAATCATCTGCCGCACCCTGACCGGCATTTCGAGCGGCGGCTGTTTGGCGAACTGGAATCTCGCGGATTCGATTATAAGACTCTTAACGAGATCGGCGCCGGAACCCTGCATTACGATGTCGAAAGCATCGAAAAAAACACCAACCTCGGCGATTGGGTGCCCAAATGGTGCTTCCCGTTTATCTTTTGGGCGGCCCGTCGCGTGGGCGGACGGGTGTCAACAAGGCTCGATTGGTTTGCAGGAAAGGGAATCGAACTTGCCCCCGGAACATCGCCGCAGACAATAGGCAATTTGATCGACGCCGAGGGCCTCGCACTCTCCGACCACGATGCGATAGCCGTCGATATTCAGATAAAGAAAGAAATTTGACCGCAGATGGACACCGATAAATACGGTTGCGGACGAAATTTGGCGGTTCTTAGTTCTATCCGTGTCGATCTGTGTTTATCTGTGGTGAATTGTCTTCTCTTATCCGCTGTGGTCTAATTTTTTAGGAGACTATTAATGGAAGTATCATTTTGCCAGACGCTCAGTTTTAACGCTGACACATTCGATTACGAAGCCGTGGCCTCGGAGAACGGCAACGCGACCATCATTAAATTTGCGGTGGATCAGAAACTCTACAGCCCTGGTGATGTAGTCGTGGTCCTCGGCGGCGGCGAGATCGTGTTTCACGGCATCATCGGCAAGATCGAGGACGAATATGCCTTTGCCTCCGACCCGAAAGGTTCGCTGCTGCCCGCAGGCGTTCAGTAGGCTTGCACTTTTGGCTTTTTACTTTTAACTTTTTACTTGAATCGTGGGGATGTAGCTCAGTTGGCAGAGCGCTGCGTTCGCAATGCAGAGGTCGCAAGTTCGACTCTTGTCATCTCCACCAAATATCAATGGCTTTCGATACTCGAGAGCCTTTTTCTTTTGCTCAGCGTGAAAATTCCGAGCGTTGCGAGGAACGCGAGGGCAGAGGCTATGGTCACGCCGTAGAAGGCGTAGGTGTAATCTCCACCAGAACGGTCCGCGAGGTAGCCGGTGATGCGGCCGCCGATGGCGGCTCCGGTGACTTCGATCAGGGTGATGAGGCCGAGGATCTTACCAATCTCGCGGCGGCCGAAAAAGTCGGCGGCGAGGCGTTGGAGCAGCACGAAAGTCC
>DAIRVI010000036.1:19816-24119 GCA_036802885.1 Pyrinomonadaceae bacterium | reverse complement strand
GCGAGCAGGGCAAAACTGTAGGCGTGCGATTCCGGAAAGCCGTAGTTGGCAAAGGCCTTGACGCAATGGACGATCATATCCTGCGTCTTTTCGTCGACTGCGTTGCGGGTCATACCGGCACGCAGATTTTTTTCGATCTGCTCCATTCGGCGGTCGGGACGTTTAAAACCCATCGCCCGCCGCAGTTCCTCGGCCTCGCCGCCGCTAAAATCGGCGATGTCCATCGCTATCTTTAAGAGCTGTTCCTGAAACAGAGGCACGCCGAGCGTTCGCTCCAGCGTCGGCTTAAGACGCGGGTGAATAAAATCTATTTCTTCGAGGCCTTGCCGCCGCGCGATGTAGGATTTGAGCATATTACCGACGATCGGCCCGGGGCGAATGATGGCGACCTGGACGACGATGTCGTAAAAATTGGCGGGTTTCGATTTAGGCAAAAACGCGATCTGGGCGCGGCTCTCGACCTGAAACATTCCGACCGTGTCACCCTTTTGCAGCGCCTCGTAAACCAGCGGGTCGTCGTAGGGCACTTTATACAAGCTCAGGTCGCGGCCGTGATGCTCGCGGATGAGCTCGATCGAATCGCGCAAAACGGCCATCATCCCCAGCCCCAGCAGATCGACCTTTACGATCCTGAGCTTGGCACAGTCGTCCTTGTCCCACTGGATAATATTGCGGTTCTCCATGGACGCGGGCTCGAGCGGGACGATGCCGTCGAGTCGCCCAAGCGATATCACCATTCCGCCCGAATGCTGGCCGAGATGCCGCGGAAAATCGAGGATCCGCGTGTACAGCTCGGCAAATTTACGATGGCGAATGTTGTCCGCCGGATCAAATCCTTCTTCCTTGAGCTTTGCCTCAAGCTCTTTACCCTTGAAAGTTTCGTAGTGCGAATTGAGTTTCGACAGATTGCTGAGCGATGCGTCGTCAAAGCCGAACGTCTTGCCGACCTCACGGACAGCCGATTTGCCGCGGTACGAGATGACATTCGCCGTCATCCCGGCACCACGCTCGCCGTATTGTTTATAGACCGACTGGATCACCTTTTCGCGGTCGTCACCCGACGGCAGATCGATGTCGATGTCCGGATATTGCTCGTAGGTTTCGGATAGAAAACGCTCGAAAAGCAGTTTATTCTCGATCGGCTCGACCGCGGTGATGCCGAGTGCGTAACAAACGACGGAATTTGCTGCCGAACCGCGGCCCTGCGAGAGCATTTTTTCACGTTTACAAAAATCCGAGATGTCGGCGACGACGAGAAAATATCCCGCGAGCCGCTTCATCTTAATAATGCGAAACTCCTTGTCCAGCCGCCCTTGCACCTGATCTTTTATCTCTTGTTTTTTGTGCCGGTAACGTTCTCTCGCACCCGCCTCAGCCCTCGCCCGCAGAACCGCGTCCATCGTCTGACCGGCCGGCACTGGATAATCCGGAAACGTATAGGCCAGTTCGTCCATCGAAAAATCTACACGTGCGGCGATCTCGCTTGTGACGCAAACCGCCTCGGGCATATCTGCGAACAGATCGAGCATTTGTTTTTGAGGTTTGAGATACCGCTCGCTGTTTTCCGACAGCAATTTACCCGCGTTGTAAACGGTCGTGTGATTTTTAATGCAGGTAAAAACGTCAAATAGCTCGCGGTCGCCGTGATCGGCGTAATATGCGCCGTTACTCGCAAAATAGGGAAGCCGCAGCTTGTGCGCGAGGCCGAGCAGCGATTGATTTATCGCCTCTTCAGTGCGCAGGTGATGACGCTGCAGCTCAACATACAGTCGTTTCTCAAACACATAATTGAGCCACGCAAGGTCGATCTGGCCCCTGCCACTTTTTATGCTTTTGTGCATAAAGCCGTCCGCTCCGCCGGTAAAACACAGCAGGCCGGCGGAATGCTCTTCGATGTCGGCTCGCGTTGCAAAGTGTTCGCCTTTTTTATGGCGAAGTTTGATCGTCGTGATCAGTTTCGAGAGGTTTTGATAGCCGCTCAGATCTATTGGAACGAGCGGCAAAAGGCTGCCGTCATTCATCGTGATCTCGGCGCCGATGATGGGTCTGATCCCGCGTTCCCGAGCCTCAAAATGAAACCGTACCGCACCCGCAACCGTATCGCGGTCGAGCAAAGCAACGGTATTTATGCCCAGATCGGCGGCACGTTTTACCAACGCCTCAGGCTGCGAGCCCGAAGACAAAAAGCTAAAAGCCGAGCGTGTGTGAAGTTCGTAAAACATGAAAACAGTGAACAGTGAACAGTGAATAGTTAGGATAATTGTCTGCGGAGACCCGACCTCTCTCCGTTTTAAACTATTAATTATTCACTTTTAACTATTAACTAATCAGTCGTATTCCCCCGCTAAAAACCATTCCCTATCGACTTTGCACAGGCGGTAAATGCCGTGATTTTCGACCTCAACGTCCCATTCCTGCGTCTTCCACGATTTATCCCACCATTTGGAATTTGCTTTCCAAACGCCGCTGTATTCGGTGACGTGTCCGCTGAAAACGCGGGTTTTGATAAAGACCAATCTTCCTTCTCGCACCAAAACCTCGGCCCGGAGCGGCGGATGAAAATAGGTGAATGCGATACTTACGAAGGAGGGGTGGCAGCGGTCTCCGCTGACGGGGTGGTTCTCCTTTCCTTCCGGCATCGCTCCTGCGTCGAGAGCAAACGCCTCTGACAGGCGTTGATCGAGCAAAACCGGAACGCCGACGCTTTCTTCGCCAACGAGTTTTTTGAGTTTGTTTACCGTCAACAGCAGACTTTCGGGTTCGGGCCGTGAGACCGCATAAAGGCCTTTTTGAGCAGGCCGCGGCTTTGTAAAATGCGACACGACATTGACCGAGAGTATTGCCGCATCGGGCGGATCTAAGGACACGCGAAGGTTTATCAGCTTTAACCAAAATATTTTTTCCAGCGTCGGGAAGGAGGTTTTTATCTCGTAATGTCTCTCGGTCTTATTAGCCAGCTTGAAAGAAATATCCAGATGCTCGGTGCTGAAACCATAATGCTCGATCTGATCCAGCAGGTGCTCGAGGCCGTGATTGACGATGAAAATTAGCTGTTCGAAATCATCGACCGCGGCATCGAGTCCGTAATTCCACGCGACGTTGTTTTCCTTTACATTCGGCGTCAAAAAGCTTCTGTCGTTCTGCTCAATGACATCGATAACCTTGCGAAAATCCTGTCCGTAGCGGTTGATCAGGTAGTCGATCGGTACCTGACGAAGTTCCTCGATATTGTTTATGCCGAGTTCGTTAAAAATGCCGATCGAATGGCGTTCAATACCGAGATCGCGCAGGGGAAGTTTCTGAAATTCGTGAGGCAAAGCGACGGTGTGCCGTAGCCCGCGATTTTGCCGCGCGAGGAGCATTGCCGTATCGACCGTCGCGGCGACCGCAACATTGCCCGCGATCTCGTGTGTTTTTAGACGGGCGAGTATGCTTTCCGCGATTTGGCCGGCATTGCCGATAAGCCTTTCGAGCCCGCCGACATCAAACAAAACACCGTCGTCGAGCATTTCGATACGTGCAGAAAACTGCCGGGCGACGGACAGAAGTTCTTCCTTATCCTTTTTCGCATCGGGCGAGATTATGCATGCGTAGAGCTTAGACATCTGTGTAATCCATCTCGATCTTTGTCTGTAAAGGCTGGCCGTAAAAGCCCTTTCGCTGGCTGCATTTGAGGTGAAACTCTCTGAGCAATTTAAACCTTCCGCTACCCGACCAAACGGTCCGCTCTCTCGAAAAAACAAAAGACTGCTGCGACGCCGAGCCCGTTATATGCTCCTCTGCCGTTACGAGAAGCACGGTCGGCGTTTCCTTGATTCGCGTCCGATAGCGGTACCAATACGTTCGCGGCACCATGTTCAAGAGCCGTTGCGGCAGACCGTTCAGATTCAGCCAAATTGCCCCAAAGCCTTTTGCCTGCACCAGATAATCCGCGGCCATAAACGCTTTTTCCAAGCGGCCGCCACATTTAACCCACAGCAGATTTTCGTTTCTCACACCGGCCAAAACGGCGGAGCAAGGATCGAAACTATCGCTCGAATCTACAAGCGCGCATATCTCGCCCGCGACGGTGAGTTTGGCCAGCAATGACAGCGACAGGCTCGTCTTTCCTGAACTTGCGCCACCCGCGATCTCTATTACAGAACCTCTTACGAGGGCCAGCCCGGCAGATTCGAGCAGGATCTCGTCCGATTGTTTCTGCTCCTCTTGCAAGCGGGAAAGGCTTTTTACCAAGCTCAGATGTGCCATTTGAATAATTCAAAAACGTCCTGACCTCAAGACTGTGTTGCATCTATGAAACGAT
>DAIRVI010000036.1:0-19716 GCA_036802885.1 Pyrinomonadaceae bacterium | reverse complement strand
TTGAATAATTCAAAAACGTCCTGACCTCAAGACTGTGTTGCATCTATGAAACGATGAAATTAGAATAATTCAGCCGACAAGGAAAAGCAAGTTTTTTGGCTAGAAGTTTTTCAGGGTGACTCTAAAACAATTCGTCCATCGCCTGTTCCAGATTCTTTACGCCGACCACACGAATTCCCAACAGTTTTTCCAATCCTTTTCTATTCGATTCTGGCAAGATCAATTTCTTAAATCCCAGCGTCTGAGCCTCGCGGGCACGAGATTGAGCTTGTAGCACACCGCGGACTTCCCCTGTTAATCCGACCTCGCCAAAAACAGCGGTCTCGGGCGGGACTTGAAGATTGCGAAAGCTTGAGGCGATCGCCGCGATGACGCCGAGATCGGCAGCCGGCTCATCAACCTCCATACCGCCGGCAATGTTTACAAAAACGTCATCGCCGGCAAGTTGAAAGCCCAGCCGTTTTTCAAGTACGGCGATCAAAAGCGACGCTCGGTTTTGGTCAAAGCCCTGGGTCATTCGCCGTCCCGTGCCAAATTTGGTACCGCTCACGAGTGCCTGCACCTCGACGAGCATTGGACGCGTGCCTTCCATACAGACGGTTACGACTGAGCCGGTCGCGTTTTCGGGCCGCTCCTGCAGGAAAAGCTCTGACGGATTGCCAACCGGAATTAGCCCTTCGTTCGTCATTTCGAACACGCCGATCTCATTTGCGGCTCCAAATCGGTTCTTTGTCGCGCGGATAATGCGGTGATTGTGATGCCGGTCGCCCTCAAAATAGAGAACCGTATCGACGATATGCTCGAGCGTTTTCGGGCCGGCGATCGAACCTTCTTTCGTGACATGGCCGGTGAGGAAGACGGGAGTACCTGTTTGCTTGGCGAACATCATAAACTGCGCCGCGACATCGCGAACCTGTGAAACGCTACCCGGCGCCGATTCGATCCGGTCGCTGAAAACCGTCTGGATGGAATCGACGATCACAAAATCGGGCCGCAGTTTGTCGGTTTCGCCGAGGATCGCCTGTAGATTTGTTTCCGGCAGCAGAAACAGATTTTGCGCCTCGACGCCCAGCCGTTGCCCGCGCATTTTTATCTGCCGCTCTGATTCCTCGCCCGACACATACAAGACCTTTGTGCCGTTTCGCCCCAATTTATCGGCCATTTGCATAACGATCGTCGATTTGCCGATACCAGGCGCGCCGCCTATAAGCACGAGCGAACCGGCAACGATACCGCCGCCGAGAACACGGTCGAGTTCGTCAATGCCCGACGCGGTGCGGTCGTCTTCCTGAGATTCGATACTGTCGTAAGCGATCGGCGATGATTGGCGATACTGCGAGACGAATTTATTAACGCCCGCTGCCTGAGCGGACGCCCGAAAGCGTTCCTCGACCAAAGTGTTCCATTCGTTGCAATCAGGACACTGGCCGAGCCATTTGCGGGATTGGGAGCCGCAATTTTGGCATACGAAGATTGTTGACGGTTGTTTTGCCATCGGGGTTGAATGGACAGGATACATCAAGTCCGGTGTGCGAGGGAAAACGCTGATAATAAAAGAGTCTGAAATCGGGCGTGTAATCGTTATTTGATTGATTTGCAGGATATTAGGTGGACAGGCGGCGAGAGATAAGCGCTTGGTTTGGTTTGATATCTTTACCACCGTACCATTTTTCGTGCTAAGATTTTCGTAATATGAAGCTGGACGTCCTCATTTTGAGAGTGGCTTTTGTGGGCATGTTAACCCTTTTGGGTTACCTGCTGAATCCGTTTGAACGGACACAGAGGTTTGGCCTCGCGGATATGGGTGACGAACACTCGAGGCGTTTGTTTTCCGCCGGTCTTGGTTCGATAGTTTCTCTGCTAATTATTGCATTTGAAATGCGTGTTCGCCGTGCAAGCTTAAAGACGCTGATAGGCGCGGCGGTCGGATCGATTTTGGGAATTATCGGCGCGTTTCTAATAGGTGTTTTGATCTCGATTCAGAAAGAAGCGGCGGTTTCGGCCGAAATGCAGACGTTTTTGACGATCTCGCTCGCCTTTTTTATGGGATATGTGGGGTTGATGGTCGGGGCGGCAAAGGGCGATTATCTAGATCTTTCGGCTCTCGGCGGTATCTTCAGCGATAAAAACCTAAAACGTGATTATAAAGTGCTCGATACATCGGTGATCATTGACGGACGGATTGCCGATGTCGCCGAGACCGGTTTTTTAGGCGGAACGCTAATTATACCGAATTTCATCCTTGCGGAGTTACAGCAAGTCGCCGATTCCCCCGATTCGTCAAAACGACAGCGCGGCCGACGCGGCCTCGATATGCTTCAGCGATTGCGGAACAACAGCAAACTCGACATCCAGATCGTCGAGACCGATTTTCCGGCTGTAAAAGAGGTCGATCTCAAGCTGATCGAGCTCGGTATGCAGCTCGATGCGGTTATCGTGACAAACGATTTTAATCTCAACAAGGTATCGCAGCTCCGCGGCGTCGCCGTGCTGAATATTAACGAACTTGCTAATGCTCTAAAGCCCGTCGTGCTTCCTGGCGAAGCGATGCGTGTCTTTATTCTGAAAGAGGGTAAAGAATTTAATCAGGGCGTTGCCTACCTCGACGACGGCACGATGGTTGTTGTCGATAATGCCCGCAAGTTGATCGGAAAGACTGCTGACATCGCGGTCACGAGCGTGCTGCAGACGACGGCCGGCAAGATGATCTTCGGACGGCTGTGGGAAGACCGAGAAGAAGCCAACGGTGGGACGGAAAATTCGTTTGGAATACACGATTCGCGCTCTCTTGGATTCAGAAAGGCGACCCGCGAGCTGAGACAGACGACCATAATTGAAGAAATCGAGTAGACGTGTGAACACAGCCATTATCGTCGCCGCCGGAAGCGGGCAGAGGTTCGCCGCGTCCAAGCCAAAACAGTTCGTCCTGCTCCTCGGCAAACCATTAATAATACACACTTTAGAGAGATTTGAGTCGTGTCCCGCAATCGACAAGATCGTGCTCGTTTTGTCGGTTGAGGGGAAAAAGGAGTTTGACGCAGTATGCAGTGGTTTTAAGTTTTCAAAGCTAAAGAGGGTCGTGATCGGTGGAGAGACGAGGGCAGAATCTGTCCGTAATGGACTGGCTGCGATCGACTCAACGACTTCAAATATCGTCGCAGTTCACGACGGAGCAAGGCCGCTCGTCTCTGTCGATGAGATAGAGCTGACGATAAAGAAAGCCGCTGAGACTGGTGCCGCATGTCTCGTCGCTGAACTAACAGATACGATAAAGGAGATTGACGGCTGTAATATTATACGGACCGTTGATCGAAGCACGCTGCGTCGAGCGTTGACACCCCAGGCGTTTCGCTACGATCTGCTTCGAAAGGCATTCGACGGCGTCGATTTGAATGAATCAGTTACGGACGAATGTTATATGGTTGAAAACCTTGGTGTTAAGATCGCTTTTGTCGAGGGAAGCGCTCGAAATATCAAGATCACGCGGCCCGAGGATGTCATCCTTGCGGAAGCGCTTTTGGTGAGTTATTAGATCAAATGTATAGATTAGGTTTTGGCACCGACATTCACAGACTCGCAGCTGGACGGCCGTTGATGATTGGCGGCGTTCGTATCGAATCCGACCTCGGCTCCGATGGCCATTCCGACGGCGACGTTTTGATGCATGCTGCAACGGATGCGGTGCTTGGGGCTCTTGCGCTTGGCGATATCGGAGCACATTTCCCAAGCGACGACGACCGTTGGCATAATGCCGAGAGTTCGCAGTTTTTACGACACGCGGTTGGGCTGGCAAAGGAGAAGGGCTATTCGGTATCCAATATCGATTCGGTTATCGATCTGGAGAAACCAACACTCCGTCCCTACCTCGATGCGATGCGCGCAAATCTTGCAGACGCTCTTAATACCGAAACCGATTGCGTTAGTGTAAAGGCGAAAACAGGCGAAGCAGTTGATGCCGTCGGTGAAAGGCTCGCCGTTCGGGCACAGGTCATCGTCTTGCTCGTCAAAGCCCAGTAATTAACCGCTTACGTAGACGTAGAGGCTGTTCCTGTGCGAAACTTGGATAGTCCTTTTTTAGAAAAATACAATGAGGCCACAGCAAATAATCGCAATTAAACGCGACGGTAAGGCGCTTTCTGACAGCGAGATTGCAACTTTTGTCGAAGGCGTCTGTGACGGAAGTTGGGCCGATTATCAGATCGCCGCCCTTGTGATGGCGATCTTCATTCGGGGACTAAATCGTCGTGAGCAATATGCCGTCACGGCGGCAATGCTGCGGTCGGGCGAGGTGATGGATTTCTCGGATATTGACGCCCCAAAAGCCGATAAACACTCGACCGGCGGTGTCGGCGACAAGACTTCGCTAATAATTGCCCCTCTGGCGGCCGCGTGTGGTGTCGCCGTCCCAATGATCTCTGGCCGCAGCCTCGGGCATACGGGCGGCACGCTCGACAAACTCGAATCTATTCCCGGCTTCAACGTAAACCTTTCGTTTCCCAAATTCAAGAAGGTTCTGAAAAGTTGTGGCCTTGCCCTTGGCGGGCAAACGGAAAAGATAGCACCTGCCGATAAAAAACTCTATGCCTTGCGCGATGCGACGGCGACCGTACCTTATATTCCGTTGATCGTCGCGTCGATAATGTCAAAGAAACTCGCCGAGGGGTTGGACGCCCTCGTCCTGGACGTAAAGACCGGTTCCGGAGCGTTCATCCAAAAGTATGCCGAGTCAGTAAAACTCGCCAAGGCACTGTGCGAAACTGGCAAGACATTTAGCGTAAACACACAGGCTTTGATCACCGATATGAGCCAGCCGCTCGGTAAATATGTCGGAAATGCACTCGAGGTTTACGAGTGCCTTAAGATACTTCGCGGAGAGGCCGAGGATACGATGAATGACACGCTCGAATTGTCGATCGAGCTGACGGCAACGATGCTTGTCCAGTGCAAAATTGCCACTTCGATGCAAAATGCAAAATTTAAGATCAAGAATGCTCTGGACTCCGGCGAAGCACTAAATCGATTCCGAAAAAATATCGAGTTGCAGGGCGGCGATCCAAAAGTGTGTGATAAGCCGGAACTATTGCTGGCAAAGGGTTTAATTGAGGTGCCGATCCTCTCGGAAACGGGCGGGTATGTTGCCGAAATCGATACGTTTATCGTCGGCCGCGCCATTTGCGATATCGGCGGCGGACGGGTCAAAGCGGAGGACGGTGTTGATCATGCGGTCGGCTACGCATGTCTGAAAAAGATCGGCGAACGTATCCAAAAAGGTGATGAATTGGGCATTGCTTATTGCCGACGCAAAAACCAGGCGGCTTCTGTTAGCGAAAAGCTGCTCGGTGCATATAAAATATCGAAAGAAATCCCAAGGACAACTACTTTGATAAGAGCAGTGGTCTAATCTCTTATGAAAAATCGAAAAGTTTTATGGCTAATAATACTCGCGGCCTTGGGCTTGATTGCGTCGTCCTGTACGGAGCGGGCGGTTGCGAAACGCGAGGGATGCAAGATAAAGGTGGGCATCGTTTTTGACATCGGTGGCAAGAACGACCGTTCGTTCAACGCGGCCGCGTGGGATGGCGTAAAACGTGCGCAACAGGATCTCGACATCTGCCTTTACGATGTCGAGCCGGGCAATCCGACCTCGATCGAACCGGCAATGCGTGCCTTTGCCGAGAAGAATTTCGACCTGATCATCGGCGTCGGCTTTGCGCAGGGGCCGATCATGCAAAAGGTTGCTCTCGATTACCCGAACAACAAATTTGCGATCGTTGACGGCGTTATTTTTGAGGAAGACGGCAAAACGCCGCTCAAGAATGTCGCGTCGCTCGTGTTTCGCGAACACGAAGGCTCGTATCTCGTCGGGATGATCGCGGCGTCGAAATCGAAGACCGGGACGCTTGGTTTCCTCGGCGGCATGGACATTCCGCTGATCCACAGATTTGAGAAAGGATACGAAGAAGGCGCACGCTCTATCAATCCAAATATCAAGATCATCGACAATTACGTCGGCGTGACAGACGGTGCGTGGAACAACCCCGGCAAGGGCAAAGAACTTTCATTGGCTCAGATCGAAAAAGGCGCGGACGTGATCTTTACGGCGGCCGGAAATTCGGGGCTCGGTGCGTTTGACGCGGTCGAGCAGTACGGCAAAAACGCTCAGGGCGAAGCTAACAAATTTGTGATCGGCGTCGATTCTAATCAAAACGGCGTGAAGCCCGGTTTTGTCCTGACGTCGATGGTAAAGAAGGTCGACAATGCGGTTTACGACGTTGTCAAAGAGATATTAGCCGGGCGATTTGAGGGCGGCTTTCACGTCTTTGGCCTCGACAAAGACGGCGTCGCGTATGCAATGGATGACAACAATAGAGCATTGATCCCGGCTGATGTGATCAGAAAAGTTGAAGAAGCCAGAACCAAGATCGGGACCGGTGAGATCAAGGTGACGGACGCGATGGCCAATTAAGAAATGTTAGATCTGAGAAATATTACAAAAACTTTCGGCAATGTCGTTGCGAACGACGATGTGTCGATCAAAGTCGAAAAGGGCACGATACACGCGATCGTCGGCGAAAATGGTGCCGGAAAATCGACCATCATGCGGATCGCTTACGGCTTTTATAATGCCGATAGCGGCGAGATATTCATTGACGGCCAAAAGGTGTCCATCAAAAATCCGCACGACGCGATCGCTCTCGGGATCGGCATGGTGCATCAGCATTTTATGCTGGTCGACACGATGACGGCGGCTGAGAATATTGTCCTCGGTGCCGAAACGGGTTCCGCGGGCAACCTCGATCTGGAAAAAGCTAATCGGGACATTTTGGCCCTTTCTAACGAACTGCGTCTGGGCGTCGACCCGAAATCGTACATCGAAGATCTTTCAGTCGGCCAGCAACAGCGTGTCGAGCTGTTAAAAGCGCTTTATCGAAACGCCGAAATTCTGATCCTAGATGAGCCGACGGCGGTACTCTCGCCGCAAGAGGTCGAAGAGTTTTTTGGCATCCTGCGCCGTATGAAAGAGCAGGGCAAGACAGTCATTATCATCACCCACAAGCTCGAAGAGGTGCTGGCGATATCCGACGAAGTGACAGTGATGCGTGACGGCAAATCGGTCGGCAACGTCAAGACGTCGGAAACAAGTGCCAAAGATCTTGCCCGAATGATCGTGGGTCGCGATGTATTGCTTCGGGTCGAGAAAACCGACGCCGATCCCGCAAACACTGTGCTTGAAGTCAAGGATTTGTCTGTAAGCGGCAAAAATGGCCCGGCGGTCAAGAATGTTTCGTTCACGGTTCGCTCGGGTGAGATCGTCGGTATCGCGGGCATCGAGGGCAACGGACAGACAGAGCTCGTCGAGGCTTTGTCTGGGCTCGCCAAAGTAACCGCCGGCAGAGTCGAATTTGACGGTAAGGATATTACAAACCGCTCGGCCCGCGAGCTAAAAGAATTCGGTATTGCGCATATTCCGGAGGATCGACAAAAACGCGGGCTGTTGCTGAATGCCGATCTAGCTGAGAACTCAATACTCGGTGTTCATTACCGTCCGCCGGTCGCTGCGGCCACTGGTTTTATGAACAATGCGGCGATCTCGAAGCGCGTGGGCGAGATAATTGAGAACTTTGACGTGCGGCCGCCGGATCCGACACTGATGGCAAAGTCACTCTCAGGCGGTAATCAGCAAAAGCTGATAATCGGCCGCGAATTCGAGTTAAAGCCGAAGCTGCTGCTCGTATCCCAGCCGACGCGCGGCGTCGATATCGGCGCGATCGAATTCATCCACCGCAAATTGATCGGCCTTCGCGATGCGGGCTCGGCGGTACTACTCGTATCGGCCGAACTTGAGGAAGTGACGGCCCTTGCCGATCGGCTTCTGGTCTTCAAGGAAGGCAAGATCGTCGGTGAGGTCGACCCCAAGATCGCATCGGTCGAGGAGATCGGGCTGATGATGACGGGAGGAAATTAAGGAATCCTACGTGATTGCAACAGTTTTGTGCTGGTTTTTGCAAATTGACCGTTAAACCGTAACGAGAGCCTTGACGCCAAATAGCTCTTTCATCGCTACGATCGCGCGTTCGAGATTTTCCATAGAGGTCGCATACGAAAACCTCAGAAAGCCATCGGCGCCAAATCCCGCTCCGTCCGTTACCACAATGTGAGCGTCTTCCAGCAGCAGGTCGGCAATGTCACCTGAGGTCGCAAATCTAGAGCCGAGCATTCCGCGCACATCGACAAACGCATAGAACGCACCTTCGGGCATTGCGCACCTGAATCCATCGATCTCGTTTAGCGCCGGGATCAGCCAGTTTTTACGGCGCTCGTATTCCCTCGTCATGGCGTTGACCGCTGCTATCGTGTCATCTACGTCCTGTAAGGCCTTGGCACAAGCGTACTGCACAAAAGATGTCGGATGCGTCGCCGAATGGCTCTGCAATTTGACCATCGCACTCGTCCATTCCGGATTCGCAATTGTGTAACCAATACGCCAGCCGGTCATCGCATAGGTTTTTGAAAAGCTGCCGGCGACACATACAATTTGTCGTAATTCGTCGGGCAACGACGCAGAAGTAAAGGCTTGCGCCGGCGGATAGGCGAAAAATAGATAGCATTCGTCCGTTAGCAGATAGACGCCGAGAGCCGCACAAACCTCAGCGATCCGCAGCATCTCAGACGGCGGAATAACACGGCCCGTCGGGTTGTTCGGAGAATTTATGATAAGGAGCTTTGTTTTATCCGTAATGGAACCTGAGACCTGATCGGCAGTCAAGACAAAATCGGTTTGCTCGGTATCGATAAATACACTGTTTGCACCGCAAAAGGTTGCGATTTCGGGAAACGTGACCCAGTAGGGTTTTGGAATTAGAACATCGTCGCCGGGATTAAGTAAGGAGCAGGCGGCGTTGAACAACGCTTGCTTGCCGCCGCAGGTAGCTGCAACTTCATTCTGCGAGAAGTCCGCTCCGAATCTCGCCCCGTAAAAATCAACGATCGACGATCGAAACTCTGCAAGACCCGCTGTAGCGGTGTATTTCGTTAGGCCTTTTTCCAGACCGTCCCAGGCGTATTGTTTAATGAATTCGGGCGTGTCAAAGTCAGGTTCGCCGACCGAGAGATCGATCACGTCAACGCCCTGGGCGCGCATATCGGCGGCCGCTTGGGCGGCGATCAGCGTCGATGAGCCTTTCATTTTCGCTACGTTATTAGAAACGGGGAACGGGTTGGCCATCGGGGGTTATTTCTCTCTTTGCAAAAATTCTACACGATTGCCGAACGGGTCGCGAAACTCAAACCGTCGATAATTCGGGATCGAAATTCCATCGACGATAATGCGCCCGTTATCGGCCAGTTTTTCTCGCCACGCATCGAGATCATCAACCAAATAAGCAAGATGACTCTTAGTTTTTAACCGGTCGATGCCATCCTCGGTACCGAAATGAATCTGAAATCCGTCGAGTTCGAGCCAGAATCCGCCACGGCCCGCGAGCGATTCAGGTTTCGGCATTTCCGTGAGCTCGAGCACACCGCAGTAGAATTCGCGAGCTTGATCCTCGGCGCCAATCGGAATACTGACCTGCATATGATGAACCGCTCTGATCACGATTACCTACTGAGTTTCGCCCGCATTTGTTTCTCGACCAACTCCGGTATAAGGCCCTCGACTCTGCCGCCGAGTTCGAAGACCTGCTTCATCAGTGTCGATGACACATACGAATATTCCTCGCCTGCCATCAGAAACACCGTCTCGATCCCAGGTTCGAGGCGGCGATTCATCAAAGCCATCCTGAGTTCGTATTCATAGTCGCTGACCGCTCGAATACCGCGTACGATTGCAGTAGAGCCTGTCGTGCGGGCAAAATCGGCGGTAAGGCCCGAGAAACTGTCGACGATGAGCTTGCAATTGCCGGTTTCAACGGTCGGCAGCACTTCGCGGATCATTTCGCAGCGTTCATCTACGGTGAACATCGGATGTTTGTCGGCGTTATTCAAAACCGCGATGATCATTTCGTCAAAAAGCGGTGCACTCCGCCTTATGATATCGAGATGGCCGTTGGTCAAAGGGTCGAATGATCCGGGAAATATGGCTCGTCGCATTATAACGTGAATTGTAGAGCGTAAATTGTAAATCGCAAGTAGACGACAGCGATATGGCTATTAGTATGAGAGCAACGGTCGGCTAGAACCTTGTCTCAAGCATCTCCCTCGCCTTTTCGACGGCGTCTTTATGTTCGGGCAGGTACTCCGGGTTTGGCTTCATTTGCAGTAGCTCTTCCAGCTGACGACGGGCATCGCCGCTTCTTTTGACCGCTAGATATGCCTCCGCAAGGTGGAGACGAAGGTTCATATTATCGTCTTCGGTTGCACGTCCTTTTTCAAGATATTCGATCGCTTTATGGGCGCTGCCACCCGTTAGGCGTGTTCCAAGCTCGACTTGGGCAAGTGCGTCGTATGCGCTCGATTTCTGATAATCCGGCTGTAACTCAAGAACCTTATTCATCGCCATTCTGATCTCGTCGACCGATTCAACACCGATCGTAAGCGGGCTCATTCGGGTGAGTTCGCCGAGATTTGCTCCGTACCAAAAATAACCATCGGGTTTGCCTGGATCCAAGCCTGACGCGATCTTTCCCGCGTCACGACCCTTTGAGAATATAGCCTCGGCCGCTTTTTCGTCTGCCGTCAGTTTCCCGAGAAAGTAATTGTATTTTGCAAATTTCCATTCGACCTCAAAGTTGCGACCATTCGGATCTCGAGCGGCGGCTAACAGACTAATGGCGTCACGCAGTTTTGCCACGTCGTCGCGTTGTTTAAACAGCGCATCGGCTTTGGGAATAGCCGAGCCTATTAAATCTGAGCTGACACGGGTCCGCTCAGGCTCTGAGCCGCCAATAGAATTGCACGATATTTGTGAGCACAATGTAATTACAAATGTAAGCAAAATGTAAAGTTTTAGGTTCTTCATGACGATATTTTGACTTTACGTGATAAGATTCCAATACACTTGCACTCATTAGAACAGGGAAGTTTGTATAAAATAGCACAAACCCGGAATGAATAGAAACGGACAAGCCGCTGCATTTTACGATCTCGAGGGGACACTGGTCAGCACAAACCTCGTACACACGCTTGCATTTTACGCAAAACGCCAGCAGGGGCTGTGGCAGACAGCGAAGAAAAGCATCGGTACGCTCGCCAAACTGCCGTTCTTCGGCATTACAGATCTGTATTCCCGAAATGTCTTTAACGAAGTCTTTTTCAAGAGCTATTCAGGGCTGTCGCAAGACCGGCTCCGTTATTTTTCGGACGAGCTTTTCGAGGAGGTTCTAAAACCCGCGATCTTTGACGGTACGCCGGAACTTATCGCTCAGGGAAAAAAGATCGGCCAGCGGCAGGTCGTTATCACGGGTGCTCTGGATTTTACGATCGAACGCTTGATGGATCATCTTGGCATCGACGATTACAAGGCCAATCATATGGAATTCGTCAATGGGTACTCGACCGGTCGAATAATTCCGCCAGTAATGGCGTCTGCGACTAAGGCCCAATGGATACGAGAGTACGCCGAGCGCGAGAATATCAATCTCTCGGACTCTTACGCGTACTCAGATTCGATCTCGGATCTCCCGATGCTCTCGATCGTCGGGCATCCGGTGGCGGTCTGTCCGGATTTTCGTTTGAAACAAACCGCCTTGCAGCATGATTGGGCGATCTTGGATTTGAAGTAAAGAGGGTGGAAAAATGTTGGAGATACGTCATTCGGGAACACAAGATGTTGATCTCGCAGGATCGCGAATAGAACTTGAAGAACTTAGAACCGCAATATTGGGTTTAATAAATAGCGGCTTGTCAGAGTCATGGTTTGAAGCGGACGGAACGGTAGATCCAAAGCCGTGGGATTCCGTCGGGCAAGCTTTGAATGTACGCCGTGGTGGAAAAGCAGTTCGAGTCTCGTTATCTCCCGGTTCAACAGTGATAATCGAGGGTTCTGATGAAAACTTAGATAATTTCGCCTCGTTTCTTTATTTTGATGAAACGGCTGAGAGAGGTTCGCATTCTCATTTCGAATTCTACGAAGGAAACGATTACATTACGCCTGACTCGATACCGCTCGTTATTTCGGTAAAGTGAATAAGAAAGATGGCCTTACAATTACGCAGAAAGACACACGAATCTATCGTTTACATCGATAAAGACTCCGCACCGCGGATCATGCCATTTGGCGAGGATTTTATATTAAATGACATTCCGGTCGGGACGCGGGTCATTTATCCGAATCCGCCTATCAAGGGATTGCCCAATCGCGAAGCGGCGATACGCTATGCGATAAATCATCCGCTTGAGATGGAGCCGCTTTATGCTTTGCTCGAACCGGGAATGCGGGTGACGATCGCGATGGACGACATCTCGCTGCCGCTGCCGCCGATGCAGACGCCTGACTTAAGGCAGACAATGCTTGAGGTCGTGCTCGATATGTGCGGAGCGAATGGCGTCGACGACATTCATTTGATAATCGCGAATTCGCTCCACCGCAAAATGACGGCGTGGGAAATGAATCGGATGGTCGGTACCGATATTTACAACGAATATTATCCCGACCGCTATTACAACCACGACGCCGAGGACGACGACAATCTCGTGACGCTCGGCGTCACGCGGCACAACGAACCTTTGCGCGTCAACAAACGTGCGATCGAAAGCGATCTGCTCATATATTTGAATATTAATCTTGTTCCGATGGACGGCGGCCACAAGAGTGTCGCGGTCGGGCTGTGCGATTACGAAAGTCTGCGTGCACATCATGAGCCACAAACGATCCGCGATTCGCATTCGTATATGGATCCGCCTGCGTCTGAGCTTAACCACAAGGTCATTCGGCTTGGGAAACTAGTTGACGAAAACTGCAAAGTTTTTCACATCGAGACGGCGCTTAATAACAAAATGTTTCCCGAAGGCTATGACATCCTGACGCGTAACGAAGATGAATTTTCGTTTATGGATCGGATGAAGTGGGAGGCAATGGCCCGGACATTCTCAAAAATGCCGCGTGCGGCCCGCAGGAAAATGCTCCACGCGATTCCGGCGCAATACGAGCTGATCGCCTGTTACGCCGGCAAGACTGAGCCGGTTCACGAGAAAATTCTCGAGAAAAACTATCAGCAGTACGAGATACCGGTAAAGGGCCAATGCGACATCCTCATCTCAGGCATCCCGGACATTTCGCCGTACAACGTCTATTCGGCTCTCAATCCGCTGCTTGTTCAGGTGATGGCTCTCGGGTATCACTTTAATATGTATCGCAACAAGCCGCTGCTGCGTGAGGGCGGCGTGATGATCATTACGCATCCGTGTTTTGACGAATTTGACCACGCGTTTCACGCTCCGTACATCGAGTTTTTCCATCGTCTGCTACCCGAATCTCGGGACGCGTTTTATTTGCGTGAAAAGTACGAACGCGAATTTGCTTCGAATCCGGCGTACATCGAGATGTACCGCCGAGGCAATGCGTATCACGGAGCGCACCCATTTTTTATGTGGTACTGGGGCGAAAACGGCCGCCAACACATCGGCCACGTCATCGTCGCCGGTGCCGAAAACGCCCACGTCCCCGAAATGCTCGGCTGGGAACGCGCCGACAACCTTACTGAAGCAATCGCTATGGGCCGCAGTTATATGGGCCGCTCGGCGGAGATCACGATGCTGCATCAGCCTATTATTGGGCTGTGTAATGTGACGGACTAAAGTGAAAAAGTGAAAAAGGGAAAAGGTGAAAAAGTTAAGAGTGATGCGGCTGACAAGTCGAGTTGGATCGGATCGATGAAAGATCAGATCACGGTGCACGGTGATATTTTTTCTACTGGCAGTTGGCCCAGCGACGATGAACTGGAAACTAGTTATCGCGAAATGGCCGCTGACACGGAAGGAGAGGCCGAGGCTCTTGAGTGGATCGAGGGAACAATCGGCGATTTCTGCGACGAGCCTTGGGAGGAGTAGCCTCGTTCGCGAGGCTTTCCCGAAGGGCACTTAGCCCCGTCCGTTTACGGCGGGGTTTGAGAGCGGATTTGATTTCCAGCCCGTTTCAACGGGCTTACCCGTCGCCGGCTAAAGCCAGAAGCAAGAAGGACGTTAAATCGCCCTCTGGATTTCTTGACGGACACCGACCACGCCGTAAACGAGGTGGCTAAGCGCCGCGAAACGCGGGAAAGCCTCGTGAACGAGGCTGATAGGAAATGAACCTAATAGATCAGCTCAACGACAAATTCGGCATTTATCTGAATCATTTAATTCAGGTGAGCGACACGGAGCTTGTCTTATTCATTAGCGAGGAAAGGGTGATCGAGGATGAATCTGAAGACCTAACCTTTAACGAAGGAACTGAGCATTTTGTGTCGCTGAACGTGAATCCGATCCGAACCGATAAATCTTGCCGAAAGTACAAGGTTACTTTTAAGGGCTTTTTCGTTTATCAGGTTATTGAGGAAGGTTCAATAGAATGGAGCGATCAAGAAGAGTTTACCGGCAAATACGTCAGGATATTTACAAGATCGAGGTTTTTGGATTTCATCAAAGCCAATCTCAGAGTTGCATGGTTTTCCGAAAATCCAGATGCGGAATATAAACACTTTGAGTTTCCTTGTTCAAATTTCATTGTCGATGTTGCGGCGGCGAATGAGCCGGAAATAAACGAAGTGGAGAGTTTTCTGGTTAAATGAAACTATCACCAACCGAAATATTTAAGGGTAAGAAGATCTTCTTTATCGGCGGGACGGGCTTTGTGGGTAAGGTCACGCTGTCGATGCTGCTGCATAATTTTCCGGATATCGGGAAGGTCTATGCGACGGTTCGGGCGCGGGATGCGGCGGAGTCGAAGATCAGGTTTTGGACGAGTATTGTCACTAGTCCGACGTTTGATCCGCTGCGTGAGAAGTACGGCGACGGGTTTGAGGATTTTATTAAGTCAAAGGTCGTGCCCGTTAACGGTGACGTCGGGAATGAGTATCTCGGGCTTGATGAGAAAGACGCGAAGAAGATAATGCGTGACACGGACATCATTATTAATGGTGCCGGAAATGTTACGTTCAATCCGCCGCTCGAATCTGCCCTAAGGACAAATGTCGTCGGCTCGAACAACATCATCAAAATGGCACGGATGATGAAAAAACCGCGTCTGGTGCATGTCTCGACGTGTTTTGTCGCGGGCAAACGCAGCGGCCCAATTTGGGAAAACGAGCCGGTCGTAGGCTATTTCCCGCGTAAAAATGAGCTAGTCGGGACGGTTTTCGACGTCAATCAAGAGGTCGAGGACTGCGCGCGCCTATCGGAGCAGGCACGTCAGGAAGCCGATGACGCCGTGCAGGCGGCGAAGTTTCGCGAGCAGGCACGCATACGATTTATCGAAGAAGGACGCGACCCGGACGACGAGGCCGAATTGAAATCAGCCATCTTTCGCGAACGTAAAATGTGGATACGCGAACGCACGACCGAGCTAGGCTCGGAGCGTGCAGAGTATTGGGGCTGGACGAATATTTATACTTATTCGAAATCGCTCGCCGAGCAGATCATTGCTTCGCAGGACGATATTGTTAAGGTTCTGGTGCGGCCGTCAATCGTCGAATCGTCGAACGAGTACCCGTTTCCGGGCTGGAACGAGGGCTTTACGACGACTGCTCCGCTGATCCTAATCGCTCTTCGCGGCCAGCCGATAATCCCGGTAAACGAAAAGCTGATACTTGATATCATTCCGGTCGATATGGTGTCGGGTGCGATACTCGCGGCGACGATGAATGCGCTTATCGACCCGAAACCGCCTTTGGTATTTCAGGCATCGTCCGGCGACTCGAACCCGAACGATATGAAACGCATTGTCGGCCTCGTCGGGCTCTATAAGCGCCAGCACTACGAGCAAAAGGAAACCGGTAACAAGCTGGTCAACAAACTTGCAGGAATGGTCGAGACCCAAACGGTGACCAACCGCACGTACCAACTCGCGTCGGCTCCGATGCTAAATAAACTCGCAAAACGAGCCGACAAACTGCTCGATAGGACCAATCCGCGTTGGGGCGGCGGGCGTATCGGGAATATTGTTTCGGACCTTAAGAAGTCGGTCGAGTCGTTTGAGCAGACGACCAAAGAGACGATGGACGCTTTTGCGATGTTCAAACCGTTCATGATCGATAACGAGTATTTGTACCGCTCGGATAATGTTCGCGCATTGCATTCGCTTATCCGTGAGAAAGAGAAATCGCTTTTGCCGTGGTATCCCGAAAAGCTCGATTGGTACGACTACTGGCTAAACGTACATTTTCCCGGAATGAGAAAATGGGTTCTGCCGACGCTTGAAGAAGAGCTGAAAGCGGTCGAAAAGCGTTCGTACACATACAAGGATCTGCTCGATCTGTTCGATACGTCGGTCAAGCGTTTCCCCACGCGCGTCGCGATGCGTATCGAGCGCGACGGCCGCAAGGAGCAATACACTTACGAAGACGTCAACGAACTGACTCTGCGTGCCGCCGGATTTTTTGCCAAAAAGGGAATCCAGCACAATAGCCGCGTCATTCTGTTTTCAAACAACATGCCCGAATGGGGAATGACGTATTTTGGTATTTTGAAGGCCGGTGCAACGGCTATACCGATCGATCCGGCGTCGACCGTGGATGAGATCATTGCGTTTGCAAAAGCAGGCGAGGCGGCCGCGGTCGTGGTAAGCCCGAAACTGGCGGGCGAGAATCCTGACCTCTCGAAAACATTGAAAGCAGTAGGGTTAGAGGTCGCCGTCTGGACATTTGACGATGTTTTCGAAATCCAATCGGAGACCGAAGAGGCGAAGCGAAATGCGTTGCTTCCGGCGAAGATACATTCAAATGCCATTGCTTCGCTTATCTTTACTTCGGGCACGACGGGCACGCCGAAGGCGGTGATGCTATCGCACAAGAATTTTGTCAATATGATATCGATGCTCTCGTCGGTGCTCGATATGGACATCACCGACGGCGTCCTGTCGGTGCTGCCGATGCATCACACGTTTGAATTCTCGGCCGGATTTTTGACTCCGTTTTCGAATGGAACGCAGATCACGTATCTCAACGAGCTTACAGCTGAGGATCTCGCCCGTACGATCGAAAACAGCCACGTAACCGGGCTTGTCGGCGTTCCGGCCTTGTGGGAAATGCTGCATCGCAGGATCAAGACTCGCTTGCGGGAACGCGGTGATTGGATCGCCGATCTTGCCGACAATGTTATCGAATTTAACGCCTGGATACGCGACAACACGCCATTCAATCTTGGGCCGATCGTATTTTTTCCTATCCATCAGGGGATGGGCGGCAAGATGCGCTATCTGATTTCCGGCGGGTCTGCGTTGAGCGAAAAGGTGCAAAAAGATCTGCACGGGCTGGGCTTCACAGTGCTCGAAGGTTACGGTTTGACTGAATCTTCGCCGGTGCTGACCGTCGCCCGGCCGGGTAATAAATTGCTTCGAGGCAGCGTAGGCAAACCGCTTCCGGGTGTTGAGGTCAAGATTAATTCACCCGACGAAAACGGCGTCGGCGAAGTGCTCGCCCGCGGTCAAAATGTGATGGTCGGTTATTTCAATAACGACGAAGCGACCGAGGCGGTAATACAGGATCGCTGGCTTAAGACAGGTGACCTGGGCCGCATTGACGACGACGGTAATCTGTTTATCGTTGGCCGTTCTAAAGACGTAATTATCGACTCAAATGGTAAGAATATCTATCCGGACGAGATCGAAGACCTTTATGGAAAGACACCGATGATCAAGGAGTTAAGTGTGGTCGGACTGTCGGACGAAGACGGTGGTGAGAGAATTGCGGCTCTCGTCGTACCCGATTACGAACATGATATTGCGATGTCGCGATCGGACGTTAACAAACAGATCGAGCTTCATTTTCGCGAGGTCTCGGCCGGGATCGCGTTCTTTAAACGCGTAAAGGTTTTGCACATTACGCCCTTCGAATTGCCGCGGACCGCGACGCGAAAAGTGAAGCGTCCAGAGGTCGTTGAACTGTTGCAGACCCTCGAAGATCGCGATAAATCTAAGACAAAAACGGTTGTAGAATCAAAGGGCGACGACAATATGCTCTGGATCCGCAAGGTGGTCGCAAGCGTGTCTAATCGTCCGCTTTCGGACATCGCGGTAGAGGACAAACTGGCCGATCTGGAGTTTGATTCGCTAATGTTTGTTGAGCTGCAGGCCGCGGTCGAGGATGCAGGCGGACGCATCCTGTCGCCGGATACTTTGAACGAAGTGCAATCGGTTCGCGAGTTGCTGACGGCCGTTCAGCGCGTCGATAAATCGAAAAAGCTCGCTGATGAGCCAAGGGTTGAAGAGAAGAAGGACGCCGATGAAATCGTGATTCCATCGATCGTGCGGCGTGTCGGGAATGCGGTCGTCGATTTTGCAACGGATACCTTATACGAGGGCGTTCTCGACACTAAGATCGAGGGCGAGTCGAATGTGCCGCAGCATGTTAATTTTATCGTCTCTCCGAATCACACCTCGCACATCGATACCGGCCTCGTGAAAAAGGCCTTGGGTAAAGACGTGGCCGAGCAAACAGTTGCGGTCGCGGCGGCGGATTATTGGTTTGACACCAAATACAAGCGTGCGTATATGAACAATTTCACGACGCTCGTGCCAATCGAACGCACCGGCTCGCTTCGACAGTCGCTTCGTCACGTTACACAGATCCTTAACGAGGGCTACAATGCCCTCATTTTCCCTGAAGGCGGACGGCAGGAATCGGGACAGATCGCGGAGTTCAAACCGATCATCGGCTATCTTGCCCTAAACCAAAAGATCGGAATTCTGCCGATCTACATTTGGGGTACATTTGACGCATTTCCAAAGGGCACGATCATCCCCAAAGGCAAAAGTATCGGTGCAAAAGTGGGTGCAAAGGTCGGGCGTTTCCTGGAGTACGAAGAGCTGCGAAAAATGACTGACGGCGTGCCTAATACTGAGGCGTACCGGCTAATAGCCGCCCGCGTCCAGCACGAGATAGAGAATATGCGGGACGGAAGGCGTGACAAATTTGATGTCGACGCGATCCGCAAACAATGGAAGGCGGAACGCCGGAGGTCGCGTAAACAGGAGCCGGTGATCGATAACTAGACGTCCTATGGCAAAGTCAAAAGCATTAACCAAGACGGAAAAGAAAAGGATACTCGTAACGGGCGGCACCGGATTTTTGGGTGCGCACATCGTTCGGCAGTTACTGGCGGCGGGCGAGAAGAATTTGAAAGTGATGGCGTCGCGGGTGCCTGATTGGATGAAAGACGCGGGCGTAAAGGCCGTAGAGGGCTCGGTGACGAATCGAGATGACGTTGCGAAAGCTTGCAAGAATGTCGTTGCGATCTTTCACCTCGCCGGCAAGGTTTCGCGTGACAATGACGATGCGGCCTCGATGAACAAGATCCACCTCGAAGGCACGCGTCTCCTATGCGAAGCGGCAAAAGAGGCTGGTGTCCAAACCATGATCCTTGCGTCGTCAAGCGGGACGATTGCGGTCAGTGAGGATGAACAAATATTTGACGAGACCTTTCCGCAGCCGGTCGATGTTTTTTCGCGTTGGGCGTATTACGCGTCGAAGTATTATCAGGAGAGAGCGGCGTTTGAGAATTTTGACGGCGAGGGCCGCAGGCTTGTGATATTGAATCCGTCTCTGCTGCTCGGCCCCGATGACGAGCGTATGAGTTCGACCA
>DAIRVI010000035.1:0-24748 GCA_036802885.1 Pyrinomonadaceae bacterium | reverse complement strand
TACGGGAAATGCAAAAGCGTTTGACGGAAATGGTTGCGTGCGCGGGTTGAGTGGCAAAACTCGCACCTAGCGACCTTGCTCAAGTTTTGAGCAAACTTCCGCCACAAAATAGCGAAAATGTGATCGTCGGGTTTGAAAATTCCGACGACGCGGGCGTTTTTCGCCTCACAGACGACATTGCGCTTGTGCAAACGGTTGATTTCTTTACGCCTGTCGCCGACGATCCGGAAATATATGGCAGGGTCGCTGCGATAAATTCGCTAAATGACGTATACGCAATGGGCGGGACGCCGATATCGGCGTTATCGATCGTGTGTTATCCGCAAAAAGGGGACTGGGATGTACTTGGCCAGATTCTCGCGGGCGGCCAAAAGGCGATGAATGCTGAGAATGTCATCGTCATCGGCGGCCACTCGGTGGACGACCAGGAGATGAAATTTGGATACGCGGTGACCGGCGTGATACATCCTGTCAAAGTGATTACGAATGCGGGGGCAAAACCCGGTGACGTATTAATTTTGACGAAACCGATCGGTACTGGCGCCGTAAATACGGCCGTTAAACATGGAAAGGCAAGCAAAATAGCGGAGGAAGCCGCGATAAGGGCGATGACGACCTCAGCGGCGCAGGCGTCGAGAGTGATGCAGAGCGTTGGTGCAAATGCGTGCACAGACGTAACAGGCTTTGGGTTACTTGGCCACGCGTATGAGGTTGCCAAGGCGAGCGGTGTGACGCTAACTATTGATTCTAAATCAGTTCCATTACTTCCGGACGTTTTGGAGTTGATCGCACAGGGAATGTTGACGCGAGGTGATAAGAACAATCGCGTTTATGTTGGCGAAACCGTTAGAATACAAAAAGGCGTTTCAAGTGAAATGCAGAGTGCTCTTTTCGATCCGCAAACAGCGGGTGGTCTGCTCATCAGCTTGCCGGAAGCGAGCGCTACGACTTTTTTGCGCGAGATCGACGGTTCGGTCGTTATCGGCCGGGTTTCCGAGGGCAGCCAGTTTTTGATCGAGGTCAATTAATTGTATTTGTTTATCTTCGAATCTTTAGGAACGTCGGAGTTGATCCTTATAGGGATCGTTGCGCTGATCTTTCTAGGTCCGCGTAAGATGCCGCAGATGGCCCGCAAGATAGGCAAGATAATGTCGGAGTTTCGTGGAACCGCAAACGAATTTAAGGAAACTTGGCAACGCGAAGTCGATTTTTCTGAAGAAGCAAAGGCATTGGATCTGAATGCGATCGAGGCAGAATCTACTTCGCCGGCCGAATTGATCCAACCGGCTGAATCTCCGGAACAACCCGATGCGCCGACGATCAAAGAAGTTGATCCATCGGCGTTCGAACATCTGCGTCCCACGAAAACCGGATCACACGAGGAGCTGGCGGAGAAACCGGAAAGCAGCGATAAGAAAAACTGGCTTTAGCGTTGAATGGAAGAGATAGAAGCAGAGCAAGAACCAGAAGCAGGCAGTCAGATGTCGTTTCTCGAACATCTAGACGAATTGCGCAAGCGGCTCGTTAGATCGGTGATTATTCTGGTCATCGCGTTTGCGATCTGTTTCTATTTTTCAGAGTCAATATACAATTTCCTGAGCATTCCGATCCGACAGGCCCTTTCGGAAGCATCACGCCGCAACCTGCCTATTACGGGTGTCACCGGCAGCGAAACTGTTCTTACAATAGACCATCTCAAAGAGGGCGACGCCGGACGGTACATATTCGACGGTGCAACGAGCCTCGGGCCGGCATTGGTTTCACCGGGAGCCTCTGTCGGCGCGACCGTATCGAGGGATGCCGATGGAAAACTAGGCTTGTTCACGACCGAGCCGCTCTTAACCAATAACGCGATCATTCCAAAGGGCGTTAGGCTACCGCTTGAGTTTAAGGAATTTGCGATAAGTCAGCCAAACGCTGATGAGCGGATGACGGTTACGACGGCGATAGAGCCATTCACGCTGTATGTGACGGTTTCTTTTTATGCCGCGATCGCATTAGGATTGCCACTGCTGCTGTGGCAATTATGGATGTTCATATCGCCCGCACTTTATAGGCATGAGCGAGCTTATGTTACGCCATTTATTGCGCTCTCATCGATCTCATTCGTTTTAGGGGCAGCATTTGCTTATTACATTCTCTTTCCGCCCGCAGCGAGCTATTTGCTGGGCGTCGGGCACGAATTTAAGCTGCTGCTCAAGGCAAGCGACTATCTCGACCTGATAACCATCATAATGCTGGCGATGGGGATTATCTTTCAGATGCCTGCAATTACCTACGTATTGGCCCGGATCGGGCTCGTAACGGCCGGATTGATGGTCAGAACGTGGAAAGTATCCCTTATCGTCATTTTGATAGTAGCGGCCGTCGTATCGCCGACAAACGACATACCGAACATGATGCTCTTTGCCGCACCGATGGTGTTGTTATATATCGTGTCGATATTTATTGCATGGCTGTTTTCCAAGAAGAGGCGGACCGATGCTGAGTTTGATCTTGACGAGGGTCGATAGGCGCGATGCAACCGTAAACCCGGTGTCTCGCATCTTGAATTAGTAAGGAATAGTGTCTAAAATCTTTAGGCGATTGATATTTATGAATTAGCCGGGCGAAACCCGGTTCCTGATGGAGTATTAGCGTTATGACAAGAGTTGGATTTCTTAAGAGTTTTTTACTGGCAATATTGATTTCAGGCCTCGGTGCGGTCGCTGGTTTAGCACAGCCGCCGGACAAGACAAAACCAAGTCAAGACCCGACCAATAATGCCAGAAACGTCAAGCCGGAGTTAAAAGAGGCTTACAAGAAATGGATGAACAATGACGTTGCATACATCATTACCGAACAGGAACGTAAGGCATTTAAAGCGCTGGTGACTGACGAAGAGCGGGAAAATTTCATTGAGCAGTTTTGGCGTCGCCGCGATCCGAATCCTGATACCGAGGAAAACGAATACCGCGAAGAGTATTACGAACGGATCGCCTACGCCAACGAGCATTTTGCGTCTGGTATTCCGGGCTGGAAAACTGACCGTGGACGAGTTTATATCGCGTGGGGCAAACCCGATTCTGTGGAAGCTCATCCCTCTGGCGGATCCTATGATCGCCCAAGTTATGAGGGTGGCGGTTCGACGACTACGTATCCCTTTGAGGTTTGGTTTTACCGGCACCTTGATGGGGTAGGCGACGGTCTTGAGATCGAATTTGTCGATCCGTCAGGAACCGGCGAATACCGTCTGGCCCGGGACGCCAATGAAAAAGATGCGCTAAAGAACATTCCCGGAGCGGGTTTAACTACCTCAGAGCAACTGGGATTATCGGATAAAGGTGACCGTTTTAACGGAACGGGCAACGGTCAGCAAAATTTTCAACGTGAACAAGATTCACCGTTTCGCCGATTAGAGATTTTGAGCGGCTTGCAAAGGCCTCCGGCAGTCAAGTTCAGCGATCTGCAAGGCATCGCCGGCGGCGATTCAGGCGTTTTGGACACAAATCCGCTTGATTTTGATCTGCGGATCGATTTCTTCCGGCAGTCCGATGATCGGGTGATTACGGCATTCACGGTTCAGACGACAAATAAGGAACTCACGTTCGAACAGATCGGCGGTCTCGAACAGGCGACGATGAATATTTTTGGACGCATAACCGCCGTTTCGGGTAAACGCTCTGGAATTTTTGAAGATTCTGTATCCACAACTGCAACGACCGCGGAGCTTACCGACACCCGAGACCGGAAGTCGGTTTACCAAAAAGCGATCGCTTTGACGCCCGGGACTTACAAGGTTGACGTCGTTGTGCGTGACGTCAAATCCGGCAACAAGGGTATCGTCAATATGGGTTTCGTGGTGCCTAAGTACGACGAAAAGAAATTGTCCACCTCCTCGCTGGTTCTTGCGTCAAAGCTGCGTGCAACGAACGAACGCGATATCGGCCAGCAGTTCGTTATTGGAAACGCCAAGGTTGTCCCCAACCTGTCCGGAACGTACAAGCAAGGGCAAGAAGTGGGCATATACCTGCAGGTTTACAATGCCGGAATCGACCAAACGACATTGCGGCCGGCGGTAGATGTGGATTACATCCTGAACAAAGACGGCAAGGAAGTCCTCCGTCAACGGGAAGACTGGGGTGGTTTAAGCGATTCAGGTCAACGGTTGACGCTTGCGCGTCTCCTGCCGACAACGGTAATGCCGCTAGGCGACTATGAGATCAAGGTACAGATCAGGGATCGGGTCGGCGGGCAATTGATCGAAAATAAGGGCAAATTTACGATCATTCAGTAACCCGTTACAGACAAGCATGCTCAGGCGCGGCACATTCGTATGCCGTGCCTTTTTATTTCCGCCTATGTAATTCGATTAGAGGCGAGTTAAGGCGCTCGCTCGTCGCAAAGATCGATGTGCCGTCGATGCTGTAACAGACAGCTTCCCCGACGGCTCTTCGGCCGATCTCGATCGTTTCCGGTTCTTGCCGCCATATCTCCTCAAAATTTTCGGCCGTTTCGGGCAATACGAATTCATACGCCTGCGTGTAATCACATAGAATGAGGCGCCGACCATCCGGCGAAATGTCGCCGCCGGTGATGAAGCCGTTAGGAACCGATGGCACCGAGATCTCTGTGATTTCTTCAGCTTTTTGCAGATCAGCGTTTTTGAACGCAGGCTTGAGCCGATAGACGCCGGCCGGACCGCTGACCCTTTTTGTCACTACGTAAATATCGCCGTTAATTGGATGAACCATTACGGTTTCAGCGTCTTGATCGAAATCCGGGTAAACAAATCTGAGCATCTCCGGGTTATCCGTCGACAATGGATCTTTTCGATCCGAAGTTGCATCAGCGGGTGTGACAATTGGTTCAGGGATACGATAGATCAGATGTTCGTGGCGTTTTGATTTGTTATCGCCAAATTCCCCGATGTAGATAAAACACTTTCCGCTCCTGTCTTTGTAAGTCGCGATGTCCTCCCAGTCAATGTTCTGAGCATTTGGCACGCGCCAAGTGCCGAGGCTGTCGCCGCGGTTGTTCATTGCAAAAACAAATGCGTCGTCACCCGAATCGTTGTGCGTCCACAGGACATTATTCTGACACTTTGAGGCGGCGATACCGCTACTTTCAGTTATGTCAGCCGACTTGATCGTTCCCGTTATCTTTGGCGGGCCGTAGCGCGGATCGGCGTCCGCCTTGCGCGGATTCGAAGCCACAAAAGCACAACCGTTAAAAAAAACGGCTGCCGCTGAAGTTAATATGACAAAGCCGGAAAATTTAGCTATAGTTTTGTTCAACATACACCATCGGTATTTGCATTATAACGCAGCTTTATCGACGCAGGTTCAAAACAAAACACCAAAGTTTTTCGTAGAGCAATTTACATAGACGATGATCGTAGGAACAGAATGGCTGATCGAGGCAACGGGTTGTGACCGGGCGACCCTGCGTGACGAAAACGCGATCAAAGGCATTTTCTCGAGCTTGGTCGCCGATTTGGGTTTGCGCGTCATCGGCTCGGTCTGGCACAAATTCGAGGGTGAGGGCGGCGTCACCGGCCTCGTCGCCCTGACCGAATCACATCTCGCCTGCCATACGTATCCCGAATATGGAACTGCGACTTTCAACCTATACTGCTGTCGCACGCGGCCTGAGTGGGATTGGGCATCGAATCTCAAATCGAATCTCGGGGCTTCGGTCGTAACCGTGACAAAGATAGAGCGGGGCGAGGCCGAACGCAAATTTGAAATTGCCAGAGGTCAGCAATGAGTGTTCTCAAGGCGAATTGCCCTTCGTGCGCCGGGCCCATCGAGTTTAAGGCCGGTTCGACTATCGTCGTCGTATGTCCGTTCTGCCGTTCGGCAGTTGCGCGCACAGATCGCGGCCTCGAAGATCTGGGCAAGGTTGCGGAGATCGCCGAGTCCCAATCGCCGCTGAAACTTGGACTGAAAGGAACCTACAAGGACAATCGGTTTGAATTGACCGGTCGTGCTCAGCTCGGGCACGAACTTGGCGGGTTCTGGGACGAATGGTACGCGACGTTTTCTAACGGCTGGGTCGGCTGGCTGGCGGAGGCTCAGGGCCGGTTTTATCTGACATTTTATCAACCGCTGCCCGAGGGCGTCTCGCTGCCGACATTTACCGGGTTACAGCTTGGCCAGATAGTTCCCGAAATTCCAAGTCAAACGCCATTAATGGTGCAGGAAAAGGGTACCGGAACGTCTGTTGCGGCGGACGGGGAAATTCCATATAAACTCTCTCCGGGCGAGCAGTTCGACTACGCTGATCTTGCCGGAAAGAATAATCTGTTTGCGACAATCGATTACAGCTTAGAGCCGCCGTGGGTATTTGTCGGCAGCCAGGTAACACTTGATGAAATTGGCCTTGGCGACGCTAAACCAGTTGAGCGTGAGGCCAGACGGGTTTCGGCCGCCGGAATGGGTTGTCCGAATTGCGGCGGGCCTTTGGAATTGATAGCTCCGGATAAGTCGGAGCGTGTTACGTGCCCAAACTGCAATTCGCTGCTTGATGTAAACCAGGGCGATCTAACATATCTAAAAGCCCTTAACCCGTCGCCAAATCAGCCTGAGTTTGTCGCGCCGATCGGCGCCGAAGGCGTATTTCCGGGCGACGTTAAATTCAAGATCATCGGCGCGGTCGTTCGCAGCGTGACGATCGAGGGTATTCAGTATTTTTGGCACGAATATCTGCTTTACAACCCGGCGGTTGGATTCCGATGGCTCGTCCATTCCGACAATCACTGGAATTTTGTCGAGCCGGTAAATCCGGCCGACGTCGGGCAGGATAATGTATTTGCCACAGGTAAGACGGTCGACTATAACGGTCGTAAGTTCAAGATATTTCAGGATGCACCGGCGGTTGTCGAGTACGTAAAGGGCGAATTCTATTGGCGTGTGGAGCAGGGCGAAACCGTCCGCGCCGTCGACTATGTCTCGGCGCCGCTAATGTTATCCCAGGAGGTATCGGCAAACGAGGTTAATTGGTCGGTCGGTACCTATATGACGAATGACGAGATTGAAAAGATCTTCGGCATTTCAGGGCTGCCGCGACCTTGGGGCGTTGGCCCAAATCAGCCATTTACGGGACGGTTTTATTACACGTGGGGTGCGTTGCCTCTACTCCTTTTGTTTGTCGTTGCTATATTTATGATCCCGTTGAGTGGGTTGACCAACACGGTACTCAACCAAGAGGTCGTGCTGCCGCCAATGACGAATATGGCCACCGGACAAGCCATATTTAGTCAGTCATTTGATATTAAGGCGAATCGAAACGTTCGTATCACCGCCAGCGCAAATGTAGATAATTCCTGGGCCGATCTCGACGTCGATCTTGTCAACGACCAGAGCCAGGAGGTCGAATCGGTTAACATTCCGATCGAATACTACAGCGGCTCGGACAGCGACGGTGCGTGGACTGAGGGCGGCAGGTCGACCGATGCCACACTTTCGTCATTACCGGCAGGTAAATACACGCTGCGTGTCGAAGGAACTTGGCAAAACTGGCAGGTGCAGATGCCGGTGTCGGTAAAGGTCGAGCAGAATGTTAATCGTGGCGTAAATTTCATATGTGCCCTATTGATATTGATGATAGTGCCGATAATCGGGATCATTAGAAAGATCTCGTTCGAGTCTAGCCGGTGGAAAGATAGTATGTTCGGGTCTGGTTCGGACGACTCAAGCGATTCGGACGATTAAAAGGTTATGTTAAAAAAGCTATATATGGTTTTTGGCATCGGAGTTTTGGCGTTCTACGCGCTGTCGTCGTGGTTTGGTTGGGAGCTTGCTAATTCCGGCAGCAAATCGCGGATGGGAGTGCCGTTCTTTTATTCAGGATTTCGTGGAGGAAAATAATGTTGAATCTCGCAGCTATTGCCCCGAGTTTGGGGTTGATCATTAAGCTCGAAGAGCTTTTGCCCGTCGCAGTGACGACGATCATCTTCGTTGCGATCGGTCTGATCGTTTTCGCGTTAGCGTTTTTGATCGTGGTGCTGGTTTCGCCATTTTCGGTCAAGAAAGAGATCGAAGAAGATCACAATACGAGTCTGGCGATTATCATCGGCGCGGTAATCATTGGTATCGCGATGATAATCGCCTCAGCGATACAAGGAAACTGATACGAATGGAGAATGGAAAACGGAAAAGGGAAAATAACTGACGAAGTTTTTCAAATTTTCCATTTTCCATTTGCCATTCTCCATTTATGAAACGCGCTCCGTTACTCTTCTTAAACGTCTTTGTCATCGCCACCTGCGGCCTTATCTATGAGCTGTTAGCTGGAACGCTCTCAAGTTACGTTCTGGGCGATTCGGTCACACAATTTTCGTTGATCATAGGGATTTATCTCTTCGCTATGGGCGTCGGGTCGTGGCTGTCGCGGTTTATCGATAAGCATGTAGCCGAAAAATTTGTCGAGATCGAGCTTGCCGTTGCAGTTGTTGGCGGTTTTTCGGCGCCGCTGTTGTTTCTGACGTTCGCTCACCTCTCGTATTTCAGCGTTGTGCTTTACGGCATGGTATTTGTGATCGGCGCCTTGGTCGGCCTCGAAATTCCACTGCTAATGCGGATCCTGAAAGACGAGATGGATTTCAAAGATCTCGTTTCCCGCGTCCTTGCCTTTGATTACATCGGTGCCCTGGCCGCATCGCTGTTGTTTCCAATTTTCCTGGTGCCAAAACTTGGCCTCAACCGGACGTCGCTTCTGTTCGGGATGCTCAACGCCGCGGTCGGCATTTGGGGTACGTGGCTGCTGCTGCCGCTGATAAAAAAGAATGTCACGATCATGCGGGTCAAGGGTTTTGTAATACTGACGCTGCTTGTTATCGGCTTTATCAAGGCCGACCGTCTGACGACATTGGCCGAGGACGCACTGTTTGTCGATAACATCATTTACGCAAAAAGCTCGGCGTATCAGCGAATTGTCGTCACAAAAGGCAAGATCGGCTATTCTCTGTTTCTTAACGGCAATTTGCAGTTCAATTCGTTCGACGAATACCGATATCACGAAGCGCTCGTACACCCGGCGTTTGCAGCGTTTGGCGGTCAGGCCAAGAGGGTGCTCGTTCTCGGCGGCGGCGACGGGCTAGCTGTTCGCGAAGTCCTAAAATATAAAACAGTTGAATTTGTCCAACTCGTCGATCTCGATCCGGAAATGACGGGCGTTTCAAAAAAGGTTCCGGCACTGGACGAATTGAACCAACGTTCGTTTGACGATCCGCGCGTGCACGTAACGAACGCGGACGCCTTTGTGTGGCTTGACAGTATCGCGACCGAGCCATTTGACGTGGCGATCGTCGATTTCCCCGACCCTAATAATTTTGCACTTGGTAAACTCTACACGACGCGCTTTTATAACCTATTGAAACAAAAGCTGCGACCCGATTCGGCAGTTGCTATCCAGACAACTTCGCCGCTCATCGCCCGGCAATCTTATTGGTGCATAATCGCGACGCTCGAGGCGTCGGGCTACACGGTCAAGCCCTATCTGACGACCGTCCCGAGCTTTGGCGTTTGGGGTTATGCACTGGCAAAACTGCAGGCATTCGAAACGCCCGTTAAACCTCGCGAGAACATTGACCTCAAGTTTCTGAACAACGAAACATTCGCATCCTTATTCCAATTTCCCGGCGACACGTTACGTCCCGACGGCGAGATCGAGATCAACCGGCTTGATAATCAGGCTCTCGTACGCTACTACGAAACCGAATGGCGGCGTTTTGACCAATGAGAGACCTTACACGCCGCGAATTGCTCACAATCTTCCTGGGTGCTCCCTTTGCAATGTCAGCATGCCGGTCGAGCGATTCACGTGCATTTCCTGTTGGCGAGATCGTCGGGCAGAGCGTTACCTTAGGGCATGTATTGAGAGAGAATCGCTCTTTCGAGGTTTCGGTCGATAGGTGGGAAACGAAAAAGGTCGCGATCATCGGCGGCGGTGTTGCAGGTCTAACTGCGGCTTGGAAATTCAAAAAAGAAAAGTTTAACGATTTCGTGCTGCTCGAACTAGAACGTGAGATCGGCGGCACGTCGCAGAGCAGTCTTGGCACTCCCGTCGGCTATCCTTGGGGCGCGCATTATCTGCCGGTGCCGTTCAAAGAAAACACCGAGCTAATTGAATTGCTCGACGAAATGTCGCTCATCGAGGGTCGCGATGCGTTTGGCGAAGTTATTGTGAAAGAACAGTTTTTGTGCCGCGAGCCGGAGGAACGGGTTTTTTACAAAGGTCGGTGGTACGAGGGACTTTATTTGGGCGTTGGCGCAAGCGAGGACGACCAACGTCAATTTGCCGAGTTTCAAAAACAGGTCGATGCGTGGGTAAATTGGCGTGATCTATCCGGCAAACGGGCTTTTGTCGTTCCGATAGCGATGTGCTCGAACGATGCGGAGGTTACGCAGCTCGATAAAATTTCGTTTGCGACGTGGCTACGGCAAAGCGGATTTACGAGTGAGCGACTAATCCGGTATTGCGACTACGCGTGCCGCGACGACTACGGTCTGAAACTCGAACAGACATCGGCGTGGGCCGGGCTATTTTATTTTTGCTCACGAGTGCGAAAGTCAGGCGCCGAGTCGCAGCCATTTATCACCGTGCCTGAGGGCAACGGCCAGTTTGTAAATCACTTTTTTGAAAAAGTTAAGGATAACGTCCGAAAGTCGCAGATGGTTGTCTCGGTCGTGCCGACCGGAAAAGGCGTCGATGTGATCTGTCTCGATGGCGGCGAGTTGCGCGGCATTCATTGTGAAAAAGCAATATTTGCATCGCCGATGTTTACGGCGCCGTATCTGATACAAGGGTTTCGTGAAAATCCGCCTTTCACGGCAAATGAGTTTCAGCATAACGCATGGTTTGTCGCTAATCTTTTTCTAAAGGATCGTCCAAAACCGCGATTTACAAAAGATTTTCCGCTTGCCTGGGACAACGTAATTTACGAAAGCGCTTCGCTTGGTTACGTGACTGCGACGCATCAGAAGGGCATCGACTATGGCCCGACGATCCTGACGTATTACTACCCGATGTGCGTTGAGCCTAACGGACGCACAACGCTTTTCAATTATGATTGGAGGCAGCTCGCCGACGTCTGTCTGACCGATCTCGCCCGCGCTCATCCTGACATTTACGAACTGACCGAGCGGATTGACATAATGCGTTGGGGTCACGCGATGATAAGCCCAAGGCCAAATTTCATATGGAACGGCGTGCGCGAAAAAGCGATGCGGCCATATCGGAATATTCATTTCGCCCACACCGATCTAAGTGGAATCGCGCTTTTTGAAGAAGCGTTTTATCATGGCCGAAAAGCGGCGAATGAAATCGTGTCAGTAGCCCGCACGTAAGTAAGGGCTCATCGTCGCAACGGAGAGCCCTTACTTACGTGCGGGCTACTGACAAGACATATGGACGCAACGTTAACAAAACCAAATTACTGGCTGTTTTCACGACGGATCGACTTGACGGTCTTTCTCGGCAGTGCGGTAGTGTCGCTGTTATTGCTGGCGGTCGGATGGCAGATGGGTATTTTGAATGGCGAGTCACCCGAGTGGACTTGGGTCGCGGCTGTGTTGTTCATCGATGTCGCGCATGTGTGGTCGACGAGTTTCCGCGTTTATTTTGACAAAGAGGAGTTCAAACGGCGGTTTTGGCTTTATCTGCTCGTGCCAGTGTTTGGATACGCCGTTGGGGTCGCGTTGTATTCCGAGGGCGATTTGGTTTTTTGGAAAGCTCTTGCGATCGTCGCGGTGTTCCACTTTGTGCGGCAGCAATATGGTTGGGTCGCGTTATACAGAAGAAAGTTGAATGAAACTGCACGGTGGACGTGGTGGATCGACGCGGTCGCAGTTTACCTCGCGACGATGTATCCGCTCGCGTTTTGGATGACGCGACTGCCGAGAAACTTCGAGTGGTTTGTTCAGAATGATTTCTTCTCGATACCAACACTCGTCGAGCAAATTCTTTTCCCAATCTACGTCGTTACACTCGCAGCCTACGCAGTAAAATCGATCTATCAGTATGTAAAGACCGGTTTTTTGAATATCGGTAAAGACATTGTCGTCGCGACGACCGCCGTTTGTTGGTACGTCGGCATCGTTTATTTCAACTCGGACTACGCGTTTACGGTGACGAACGTGATAATCCACGGCGTGCCGTATTTTGCGCTCATTTATTTTTATGCACGGATGCGACGCGAAACGACTGGCCGCGTTTACAGAACGCTTTCGTCTAATTGGCTGATATTTTTAGCGACGCTGTGGGCTCTCGCGTATGTCGAGGAATTGTTTTGGCATCGCGGCGTATGGCACGAGCGGCAGTGGATGTTTGGCGGTGACTGGGACTGGCAAAACCTAAAAACTTACATCGTGCCGCTCCTCGCCGTGCCGCAACTAACGCATTACGTGCTCGACGGTTTTATCTGGCGGCGAAATAATAACCCGGATTTTAGATTGATCTGACAAAAAAAGGCAGCTGACGTGCTGCCTTTTCAAATATACAAATACGTCAAATTTAGATGATCCGTCCCGGAAAAGGAGCGGTCATCGGTGCCGGAGCAAACATAGGCGTTACAGGCTTCATTGGCGTCATTGGTGCCATCGGTCTTGTCAATAGCACCTGTGCCGGATTGGCAGGCGGCGGTGTCAGGTCTTCGTCATCGTCGGTCTGAAAGAAAAAGCCGCTGTCCTTTGACACTTCCGGGGTTACCGAGATCGTCTGACGTTTGCCGTCGCGAACGATGGTCAACGAAACATCGCCTTCCTTTTTGCCATTGATCGCACGGATCAGGTCAAAATCACCCTTTACGGCTTTGCCATCGCTCTCGACGATAATGTCACCAGCTTTCAAACCAGCTTTCGCTGCCGGTGAATTTTCGCGAACATTATTTATCATCACGCCGCTTTCAACCCCAAAATGTGCAGCCAATTGTTTGCTCAGAGCCGTTACACCGATACCGATCTGGCGTCCCTCGCCCGCTCGCCAGGCAAAACTACGCCCTTCGCCCCCGGGCATCGGATATGACCTTAGCAAACCGCCGTTCGGAATAGCAGGCAAATTAGGCACTTCCATTTTGTTCATCGGGCCTGGGGTCGAAAACGTAAAATTACCATTCTCAAATTTCGGCATTTGCCGTTTTCCAAGCGTTGCTGCTATCTCCTGCTCGCTGCCGCCGCGGAGCACGGTTAGCTTTACCTGATGATCTGGAGCAACTTCGCTGATGAGACGCGTTAGCTTTCGAGCGCTGGTGACCTCTTCGCCGTCAAAGCGGACGATCACGTCCCCGGCCAGAATGCCGGCCGAGGCTGCAGGTGAATTTTCGACCACTTTCTCGACCGCAACCCCGCGGACCTCGCGTAACCCGAACTTCGCAAAATTCTCTTTAGTCACTTCCTGCGTCTGGATGCCGAGGTAGCCGCCGTCACCCGCGTAGGCCATCGTGAGCATGGCGGCTGACTTTTCTATTTTTTCCTTTTCAGCCTCCGGCGTTTGACCGATTGCGAGGATGAACGACGAAGTAACAATCAGGATAGAAACAAACGATTTATTGAACATAAAACCTCCAAAAAGCTAGTTTTTTTGTTTGAGTAACGAAAATTCTTGATGGCTTTTACGCCGCAGATATTTATTTTGTTGCATGAAATAACGGAAAAGGTTGCCTTATCCGCTCGCCAGCTTGGACAAACGCTCAGCCGCAGCCTCGAGCGTCTCGTCTTTTTTGCAGAAGCAGAACCTGACCATTTGCGACCCAAGCTTGGGATCGTGATAAAAGGAAGAGCCGGGCACGACAGCGACGCCGACCTCTCTAATGAGGTGTTTTGTGAATTCGATATCGTCAGCGAAACCGAACGCCGAGATATCGCACATCACGTAATACGCGCCGTCGGGAAAGTCGCATTTGAAGCCGGCATTTTTGAGAACGGGGACAATAAAATCACGTTTTCGATGATACTCGCGTTGAAGTTCGTCGTAATAGCTAGGCGGCAGACTGAGTGCGTATGCACCGGCGTGTTGGAGCGGATTGGCCGCACCTACCGTCAAAAAATCGTGAACCTTGCGAATTGCGGATGTGATGTCCGGCGGAGCAATGCAATATCCAACACGCCAGCCGGTGACCGAATATGTCTTTGAAAGCGAATTAACAATAACCGTTCGGTCGCGCATGCCATCGATATTAGCCATTGTGATGTGGCGAATATCGGCGCCCTCCCGCGGATAGAGGATATGCTCGTATATCTCATCGGTAAAGCAGATCGCGTCAAATTCCTTGCAGAGATCAGCGATGAATTCCAATTCTTCTTGTGTGAAGACTTTACCGGTCGGATTATTCGGATTGCAAATTATTATCGCTTTGGTCTTGTGATTAAAGGCTGCTCGTAGCTCGTCCGGGTCAAACACGAAACCATCGTCGGTTCGATGGAGCGGTACGTGCCGCGGCGTTGCGTCGGACAGGATTGCGTCCGGTGCGTAATTCTCATAAAACGGCTCGAAAACAACGACTTCCTCGCCGTTGTCCACCGTCGCCAACATCCCGGCGATCATTCCCTCCGTCGAGCCGCACGTGACCGTAATTTCGGTTTCCGGATCTATATCCAGGCCGAGAAACCACTTGGTTTTCGCCGCGATCGCATCGCGAAAGCTCTTAACGCCCCAGGTGATCGCATACTGGTTATGGTCGGCTGCGATCGCATCCATTGCTGCATGTTTGATATCTTCCGGAGCGGCAAAATCGGGAAATCCCTGACCGAGATTTACGGCAGCATATTTGACCGCCTCACGTGTCATTTCGCGAATGACAGACTCGGTAAAACTCGCTGCTTTTCGCGAGATCCGCATTTTTGACTCAGCCGGCGTAACCATTTGGATTCTCCTTGTGCCATTGCCACGCGCTTTCAATGATCTTTTCCAGTTCGACATAGCGCGGATTCCAACCTAGAATTTCGCGGGCCTTTCTCGAGTCCGCAACCAGACTCGACGGGTCGCCGGCGCGTCGCGGCGCAATTTTTGCTTCGATATTCTTACCTGTCACTTTCCGCGCGGTTTCGATAATTTCCTTCACCGAGTAGCCTTTTCCATTACCCAAATTAATAAATTCAGTCGGCTTTCCCGCAATGAGATGATCCAGAGCAAGCAGATGGGCCTCGCTCAGATCGGTAACATGAATATAATCGCGGACAGCGGTGCCATCCGGCGTGGGGTAGTCAGTACCAAAGATCGATACAAAGGGAATTCGGCCCTGGGCTGCGAATAAAGTGAGCGGGATAAGATGCGTTTCGGGGTCGTGATGCTCGCCGCATTTCTCTGTTGCACCGCAGGCGTTAAAGTAGCGGAGCGAAACAGATCTCAGATCATAAGCCGCGTCGTATGCCGCGAGTACCCGCTCGATTATCAATTTTGAAAAGCCGTAAGGGTTGGTCGGATCCTGAGGATGGTTTTCGTCTATAGGCGTGTAAAGCGGTTCTCCGAAGGTTGCGCAAGACGACGAAAAAACGAATCGCTTAACACCATTGTCGAGTAATACGTCGAGTAAACTCAGCGTCTGAACGACATTGTTTTCAAAATACTTCTTCGGATTTTCTACCGATTCGCCAACATATGCATATGCAGAAAAATGCATACACGCATTAATTTGGTGTTTGGCCAAAACCTGTCGAACAAGCTCTTTGTCGCCGATTGAGCCTTCGTAAAATGGAATGTCGGAATCTAAGGCCGAATGATGTCCGTAAACGAGATTGTCGATTACAACGACGTCATGGTCCGCCTCACGCAGATCCTTTACGACAACGCTGCCTATATAGCCTGCTCCGCCGGTTACAAGAATGCTCATTCTGAACTATTTCTCCGCGAGACCGAGTTTGGTGGGTTGCGTGAAAAATCGGGTTTCGATCTCAGCCGTGTCGAATTCGGCGGGCATTTCGTCGTTTGCGATATTTGCTTCGGGAAGGAACTGGTTAAATATATTACGGAGCTCGACATCATCATTTGCCACAACGGCCGCCTGAAACTTGGTTAACATCTGTGTGACCTGTTCATTTGAGTGTTTAGCGATCTTACCGATAAAAATCTTCGGATTATGAGTTTTCAACAGGTTTTCTCCGGTGATCTCAAGTTCCTCAAATAACTTCTCCCCGTTTCTAATACCGGTGAAGACTATATCGACATCCTCGTATGGCGTCAGGCCCGAGAGCCGGATCATATCCTCGGCGAGATCCAGAATCTTTACAGGCTGTCCCATATCGAGTATAAATATCTCGCCGCCTCGCCCGAGCGCGCCGGCCTGCAGCACAAGCTGAGAGGCCTCCGGAATTGTCATAAAGTACCGCGTCATATCCTTGTGCGTAACGGTTAATGCCTCACCCTTCTGTATTTGTTCACGAAAAATAGGCACCACCGAACCCGCCGAACCAAGCACGTTTCCAAATCGCACCGCAATGTAATTTGTCGAAAACGTCTGATTCAATTCCTGCACAACGATCTCGGCCACGCGTTTCGACGCTCCCATTATCGAGGTCGGATTTACTGCCTTGTCCGTCGAAATAAGTACGAAATCGCTGGCGCCAAACTCGCCTGCGAGTGTGCCAACGAGACGCGTAGCAAAGATATTATTTTTTATAGCTTCTGAGGAATTTAGCTCCATCAGTGGTACGTGTTTGTGGGCGGCCGCGTGAAAAACGACGTCAGGTTCGTACCTCGCAAATATCTCTCGCATCCGCGGTTCGTCGTTTATGTCTGCGATAAACGGCAGGTATCTAGCGCCTGGGGACGCCGCGTCAAGTTCGCGGCCGATCTGAAATAGGAAAAACTCGGCACGCTCGATCAGCAAGATCAATTTCGGCTCAAAACTTACGATCTGTCGCACCAGTTCAGAACCGATCGATCCGCCGGCACCGGTTACCATAACCGTCTTACCACAAAGGAACTCGTGCAGATTCCTGTCTTCGAATTCGACAGGCGCGCGGCCCAAGAGATCCTCTATCTGCACGTCGCGGACGCGGCTTACGGAAATGCGGCCGTGTGCGATCTCATTGAGGCTGGGCACAATTTGCGTCCTGACGGCGATCGCGCTGCAGATGTCGACAATTCGGCGAATTTCCTTTCCCTGGGCATGATCGATCGCGATCACTACTTGCTTGATTCCCATCTCGTCTACGAGACGCGGCAGATCGCTTGTCGTTCCTAGCACCTTGATCCTGCTTACGCTGCCGCCAACCTTTTGAGTGTCGTCATCTACAAATCCGAGAATCTCCAGCTCGCCATCCGCGCGTCCGACCACCTCTTTTGCAAGTGTGGCTCCCATTCTGCCGGCGCCGATTATAAGTGTTGGCTTTCGTTTTATACGGCGCTTCACGGACGTAAAACGATTTTTCTCGTTAAGTTCATAAAAGAACCGGCGAAGTGTACGCAATCCCAGCAGGCCACCGAAAGCCAACACCGTATCTATCACGATCACCGAAACCGGTACCTGCCAAAGAGTGAGGTCCGTAAAATTTAAGGCGAACCGAAAGGCTGTGAGGATCACACCGGAGATCAAAGCCGCTTTGAGAAATACCTTTATGTCCTCAATGCTGATGTATCGCCAAAGAATTGAGTATGCACCGACAAGAAATAGAGTCGAGAGTTGGATGAGAAGTACAAGCGGCAGCTGTCGAATGGCAACGCCGACATAGAAATCACCAAGTTGAATATTTATAGCAGGTAGATACGCAATCAAGAATGCGGCGCACAAGATAGCAACGTCGGCTAGGAATTGCGCCGGACGACGCATAAACCAAATATTCTCAAAGGTATTTTTCTCTTTCACCATCAAAAGATTCGAGCAGCGATAAACCTTGTATATCTTGAAATTACATTGGCCTGTGCGTAACTGTCAATGATTAATTCCATACTGTCGGAGCGCCTGAAGTGGTTTTTTTGCATCAAATGCATGCCGAAGCAGTGTCCCAATTACTATTGTATCGTGTACACAAGTGCGATAGACTTTTACATCGCAAGGTGGTTTGAGGTTTTATTGATGAATATTAAGTACTTATTTCCTGTTATTGTATCGCTTCTTCTGTGTGGTTTAGGTTCGTCCCAGGATCTTCCGATCGACGCTCAGCCCGCCAAGGGTTACTTGCTAGGGCCGGGCGACGAGCTCACCGGAAAGGTGCTCGGCGAGCAGCAATTCGATTTTGTCGCGACGGTAAATGATGATGGCAAGATAGAGGTACCATTTTTCGAAAAGCCGGTTGTTGCAAAATGTAAGACCGAAAGGCAGCTGAGAGGCGATATTACAACGCTTTTAGCAAAATACCTGAGAAACCCGCAGCTTAGTCTTCGTGTCACGGACCGAAAGAGCCGTCCGCCCGCGACGATTTATGGCGAGGTTCGTACTCCGCAGCAGATCGTACTGATGCGGAAGGCAACCCTCGTCGAATTGCTGGCATTTTCAGGCGGTGTTACCGAAGAGGCCGGCGGGATGATTCAGATCTTTAGAACACAGCCACCGATGTGTTCCGAAGATAAAGAGGATAGCAATTGGAAACCGGAGACCGCGGATCCAACCGATGTGCCGTCAAGAATGTACAGCCTGGCGAGTGTTAAGCTTGGTAAGGAAGAGGCAAATCCAATTATATATCCGGGCGACGTAGTGGTCGTTCAAAAAGCTTCGCCGGTGTACATAACCGGTGAGGTTGTAGCCCCACAAGGCCTCTATCTGAAAGAAGGTGGTCTGTCACTGACAGAGGCGATCGCTAAGATCGGTGGCGTCCGCCGCGAAGCAAAGACCAAAAATATAAAAATCTATAGATTGAAGCCGAACTCAAAGGATCGCGAAATCATTCTGGCTAACTACGATCTGATCAAGAAAGGCTTGCAAAAAGACGTGATACTGGAACCGTACGATATTGTCGAGGTGGATAAGGCCAAAGAAAGCATCGCAAAGACAATTATGAGTATTGCGGTTGGCGTCGGTAAAACGGCTGTGACCAGTGGGGCAAGTTCTGTCGGCTATCGTGTGTTGTATTGATTTTTGAGGCCTTAAATTTCACTAGTCCGCGTACATACGGTCGATAACATCGCTGTATTTTTCGTCCACAACGCGGCGCTTTACCTTTAGCGTCGGCGTTAACTCGCCGTTCTCCACTGTCATTTCGCGCTCGAGAAGCGCGAATTTTTTTACCTTTTCGAATTGCGCAAGGCTCTGAGTCATCGTTTCGATCTGCCTTGAAAAAAGGTCGATAATTCGTGGGTGTTGACAGAATTCTTGGGGCGTGGAAATGTCGAGTTCTTTCAATTTCGCATAACTCTCGAGCATTTCGAAATTCGGTACGATCAGGGCCGCTGGGTATTTTCGGCCGTTCCCGACCAGCACCGCCTGATTTACAAACCGGGATGAGCGTATCATTTGCTCGATCGGTGTCGGCGCAATGTACTTCCCGCCCGACGTTTTGAAAAGTTCCTTTTTCCTGTCGGTTATGCGCAAAAAGCCATCCTTGTCGATATCGCCAATATCCCCCGTCCTAAACCAGCCGTCGGCTGTAAATACTTCTCTTGTGGCTTCGTCTTTGTGATAATAACCGACCATCACGCCGGGTCCGGTGACCTCGATCTCACCGTCATCGGCAATCCTCACTTTAACATTTCGTATCGGCCGTCCGACGGTGCCGACGCGAACGGCAGTCGGATTGTTCGAGGATATTACGGGCGAAGTTTCGGTCAGTCCGTAGCCCTGCATTATCGAAATACCGGCGCCCGTAAAAATCAAATAGATTTCGTCAGGCAGAGCCGCGCCACCAGTAATACAGAAGCGCAACCGGCCGCCAAAAAAATCGCGCAATTTCGAGAATACGATCTTATCGGCGATGCCATGCTTTGCAGTTAGGGAAATTGAGATCGGGTCGCCTTTTTCTTTTAAGGCCGCAAACTCTTTTGCAACATCGATCGCCCAATCAAAGATCATCTCATTGACACGTCCGGAAAGCGCAGCTTTTAGGCGAGCCCGCTCGAAAACCTTCTCGAAGATTCGAGGCACGCCAATAAAAATCGTAGGCCTAACCTCTTTCAGATTATCAGGCACTTTTTCGATTGATTCGGCAAAATGTACGCGCATCCCATTGCGGATATAAACGTACATACCGGTGCGTTCGAAAACGTGCGAGAGCGGCAGCACCGACAGCGAAATGTCCGTTCCGTCGAACGCGTATTTTTCGCTCGCATCGATCACATTTGAGATCAGATTGGCGTGCGTGAGCATTACTCCTTTCGGCTCACCGGTCGTTCCACTTGTGTAAATCAAGGTAGCCAGGTCATCAGCTTTCAGGACGTTTCTCAATTCGTCGACGAGGTTTGGACTTTCAATTCTGAGAACCGCTCCGGTTTCCCCTAACTGTTCGAATGAGATAATACGTTCATCGGCGATGCCCTCACTACTGAACAAAATGAATTTCTCGATCGAGGCGCAATCTTTGATCGACGGTAAGACTTGCTCGTAAGAATCGCGATCCTGGAGGAAAAGAATCTTAGCTTCCGAATCATCGATTATGTACCTCACCGAATCGGTACCGAGTGTCGTGTAGATCGGTACGTCTATGACGCCCGCAAACTGGCACGCCGCATCGGAAAGCGTCCATTCCGGAGAGTTTGGCGCCAGGATGGCGGCCCTGTCGCCTTTTCTCAAGCCGAGAGAATACAGTCCAAGAGCTATATTTTCTGCCCGCTCAATGAATTCTTTTGACGATATTTTCTTCCACTCGCCGTCTATTTTGTAATTAAACGCGTCGGGCAGGTTAAATTTGGCGCTCGATCTTAAGAAGAGCTCAGGCAGCGTTGTTGGCTCGCTGTCAGGCTGAAACGCCACGCCGGTAACGGCAGTTGTAGTTTCCGGTGCTTCGGTCATTTAGATAAAACGCCTCCGAAAAATATCTTCAAGACTTCCTGGGCCATTGGGGCAAGCGGATATGATTTCTCGGAAAGTATCCAGTTGGTGACCATTTCGTCTAGTGCTCCATATAAGATCTTTGCTGCGACGATGGGTTTGATGTCGTTTCGGAAATCGCCCGCGGCCTGCCCATTTTCTATCGTTTCACGAATGATATCCAAATATTCCGCAAATCCGGCGGCCGAAAATTCCTGCATGAATTTTGTCGAACCGCGAAGTTCGACCTGGAAAACTATCGCAAGTTCGCGGTCGGCGCCGAGTTTCTCAAGCTGAAGCTGTGCGATACGCTCCAGCTTTGCCGCTGGGTCGTCGATTGCGGCTAGTTCCTTTCGGCCCTCAGCGATAAATTCGGCCATCGCCCTGTCGAAAATCGAGTGCAGGATATCATCCTTGTTCTTGAAGTAGAGATAAACGGTGCCGTCGGCAATTCCTGCTTCGCTCGCGATGTCAGAAACCTTTGAATTAAAATAGCCATAGCCGGCAAAAACCTTTATTGCCGCACGCAATATGGTTTCCCGCTTGTCTATATTAACGGTTCGACCGGACGTACCGCTTCGGACGGCTTTTGGCATAAGCTTATAATGAATGAACCATCATTCAGTATGCCTTTAGGCTATTACAATTGCGAATTTGAAATCAAGGAAAATCCCGCACACGAGAAATATTTTTATGTGACCGATTGAATTTGATGGCGGAGAGGACAGGACTCGAACCTGCAAGCCCGTAAGGGCGGTAGTTTTCAAGACTACTGCATTACCAATTATGCTACCTCTCCATACTCGCAGGAGCTGAGTTCAAAATATACCCGATGGCTGAATGATAGACAAATCAACCGCTAGTTAGAACCGACCGTTTTCATCGATAATTGCTTATTTAATTCGGCTTTGACCAGATCGACGCCCTTGACACCTTGCTCTTTTAGTACGACCTTTCCGTCGCGGTCCAGGACGTAGTGCATAGGAAAGGGGACGATTAATTAGTTTGAGCAGAGAGCGAAAGGACCAAGATCGCTGCGGACGCTAGTATTAGTCTCATTGCCCATTTGTAGTTTCAAAACGGGCGAAAGTCAAAGAATCGATAGAGGCTCAGCGCCTCGCGACCAGTCTGTTGATCGCCGCGTCCAGTGCAGAGGTCTTGTCGTAACCACTAGATCTATGCTGGATGAGGCCATCCTGGTCGATGACAAAGAACGACGGAAAGCCCATATCCAGGTTTCCGTTCTTATCGCGATCGGCGTAGCTCAGCACCGTACCGAAACTATTCGGCACTATCTCAAAACTAAATGGATTGCGTTGTAAAAATCCGGCGATCTTGTTCTCGTTTTCCATAGATAGAGCCAGGAAGACAACTTTTTCCGTGCTATACCGATCGGTAAAAGCATTAAGTTTCGGAAGTTCTTGTTGGCAGATGATACATTTTGTCGACCAAAAAGTGAGAACAACGACATTGCCCCGGAGCTCACTGAGATCATAGGTCGTTCCTTCGAGAGAGGTTCCGGAAAATCCGGGCGCAGCAGATCCAACTTTAAGACTGGATTGTGAATACGCAGCAATGGCCAGAATTGCGGTTAGACAGATGATGGAAGTTAATCGGATCATTGTGGTTATTTTTCTAAGCTAAACACAGTTAAAAGATGTTCAACATCTCCATTATAAAGAAATTGTTAATGCCTCATAGATTCAGATTTTACGGACAAATAATCGGCCTGCGGCCGCCGACGGTTAAGAATGATTACATGCTAGAATTTCCCGATGCGGCTCGAATTGCTCAACGTTCATAATTTCCGAAATTTGCAGGGCAGAATCGCGTTCGGCAATGGCCTAAATATTCTCGTTGGCGAAAATGGGCAGGGTAAGACCAACTGGCTCGAAGCCATCGGCGTGCTGGCGTCTACCAGATCTTTCCGAACGTCACGTTTGCAGGACACGATCAATTTTGGTGATGAAACTGCAATGATTCGCGGCAGCGTGCGCGAATCTCCTGAAATTGTCCGCGAGCTGCAGGTCGTGATTGCCGGCAATACAAAAACGGTCGCCATAAACGGCAAGAAAGAGAACGTTCACCGGTACCTGGGCCAACTCCATGCGGTTGTCTTCAACTCCGACGAGCTCGAGATCGTACGCGGCTTGCCCGACGCGAGACGGCGTTTTCTCGACGCCGGGATCGTTTCGCTCCACCCGCCGTTCATTCAGGTTTTCGCTGACTATAGCCGTGTACTTAAACAGAAGAATTCGCTGCTTCAGTCGGCACGAGAAAATTCTGATACCGTCGAAAAGACAACGGAAATGCTCGGACCTTGGAACGCGCAGCTGATCACCAACGCGACGAAGATACATAAAGCAAGGCTCCGGTTTATAGAACGAATCAACGAAGTTTTGGAAAGGAAACTTTTCGACCGAGAGGAGCTCTCCGTCCGGTACCTTTCATCGCTTGAGGGTAAAGGAGATCTTGCGGATTATGAAAAGTTGATCTCCGAACGCCTATTACTGCGAGTTCAGGCCGAGGTCACGGCGGGACACGCGTTGATCGGAACCCACCGCGATGATCTGGAATTAAAGCTCGATGGCCATGACATCCGGAAATTTGGGTCGGCGGGGCAGCAACGCAGCGCTCTCCTGCTGCTGCAGCTTGCTAACATATCGGTTTTCTTTGCCACTCGGGGCGAGTATCCGCTGTTCTTGATAGACGATATCGACGCCGAGCTCGACTATAGGCGCATCGGCCGGTTACTCAAGTTCCTCGACGGCAAATCGCAGACTTTTGTGACGACGTCGAAAGAAAGTTTTGTCGAAAAATTCGGTATCGGGGCAAGCATTTTTCAAATTGAAAAAGGCGCTGCGAAAATAGTCTAGAATACAGATTTTTATTACCTTTCCCCGCTGTGTAAATTCCCGCAAAAGTGTTAAAATATTGTTTTAGTTTGACGGGAACTTTTCCTTCCGTTCAACTCGCCGCCGACTTTCAATTTAGAAATAAAAAGACTGACGATACTGGCGAAATCAGCAACACAGTTTCGGTTAAAGAGGATTTAAGAATTGGCTAAAGCAAAGCAAGAATACGGTGCAGATCAGATAACGGTTTTAGAGGGCCGCGATGCGGTTCGTAAGCGCCCGGCGATGTATATCGGCTCGACAAGCGAGATCGGGCTGCATCATTTGGTTTACGAGGTTGTGGACAATTCGGTTGACGAGGCCCTAGCCGGCTACTGCGACACGATCGAGGTAGCGATCCACATGGACAATTCCGTTACGGTCATCGATAACGGGCGCGGGATTCCGACCGACATTCACAAGCAAGAGGGGCGTTCGGCTGCAGAGGTCGTGATGACGATCCTGCACGCCGGCGGCAAGTTCGACACAAATTCATACAAGGTCTCGGGTGGATTGCACGGCGTCGGTGTGAGCTGTGTAAATTTTCTCAGTGAGTATCTACGGCTTGAGATCTGGCGCGACGGCAAGACGCATGAGATGGAGTTTGAGGCCGGAATACCGATCGCGCCGCTCAAGCAAACGGGTACGACGACAAAACGCGGGACGAAGATAACGTTCCGACCGGATTCGAGCATATTCGAAACGACCGATTACAGCTTTGAAAAGCTGTCCGAGCGTTTACGTGAAAAGGCCTTTTTGAACAAAGGCATCCGCATTCATATCAAGGATGAACGCGAAGCACCGGAAAAGTCGCACGAGTTCTATTACAAAGGCGGCATCGCCGAATTCGTCAAGCATCTCAATAAGAACAAGAGCCCGCTTCACGACGAACCGCTTTATTTTGAACAAGTTGCAGACGAACTGTCGATCGAGGTGTCGATGCAGTACAACGACAGCTACGACGAAAAGATCTTTTCGT
>DAIRVI010000034.1:0-24941 GCA_036802885.1 Pyrinomonadaceae bacterium | reverse complement strand
GTTGGCAAAGAGCAGGTGAGCCGCAGCCGCGAAATGAATTGGATGCGGGTCGACGCGTATTACGGCGGCGACATCAATAACCCCGATGGACCACATTTCCAGCCAGTACTTTGCCAGCAATGCGAACAGGCTCCGTGCGAAGTAGTTTGCCCCGTTCATGCGACTGTCCATAGTGCCGAAGGTTTGAACGATATGGTTTATAACCGCTGCGTCGGAACGCGATATTGTTCGAATAACTGTCCATACAAAGTTCGTCGTTTCAATTTCCTGCTTTATCAGGATTGGAACACGCCGCAATACAAGCTGATGCGCAATCCGGATGTTACGATTCGCAGCCGCGGTGTGATGGAAAAATGTACATATTGCACGCAACGAATCTCCGCGGCACGAATTGAAGCGGAAAAGGACGGTCGAAAGATTCGAGATGGTGAGGTCGTGACCGCTTGCCAGGCCGCTTGTCCGGCCGACGCTATCACGTTTGGCGATATGGGCGATCCGAACAGTAAAGTCGCGAAATCGAAAAAAGATCATCGTGATTACAAACTGCTTAACGAGCTAAATACACAGCCGAGAACGACTTATCTCGCTGGGCTCAAGAACCAGAACAAAGAGATGCCTGATTACAGGCCGCCGGTCAAAAAAGCTGATGCTGAAGCCAAAACCGAGCCTACGAAAGCGGGGGGCGAGGGGCACTAGTTGAGGTTTTCGCCTGAGTGTTTCGCCTTCGAGACACCGGAAGCCTTAACTTTCTCGAAGATATGAAGGACGACGCAAAAGAACTCGAACTGAAACTTCGCCCCGCAATGGTCGAGGGCGACCATACGTTTGCCAGCGTCACCGACAAGATCAGCGACGTTACGCTTAAACGACGCACGCCGTTTCACTGGTTTATTGGCTTTGGCATTGCGTTCATGGTCGCGCAGGCGCTGCTTTTTACAACGGTCTGGCTGCTCGCAAACGGTATCGGTATTTGGGGGAATAATCAGCCCGTCGGCTGGGCATTCGACATTATTAACTTCGTTTGGTGGATCGGTATCGGTCACGCCGGAACTCTGATCTCGGCGATCCTGCTGCTGATGAATCAAAAATGGCGAACGTCGATCAATCGATTCGCAGAGGCGATGACGCTTTTCGCCGTGGCCTGCGCCGCGATGTTCCCACTGCTCCACACCGGCCGGCCGTGGCTCGCCGCTTATTGGCTTTTCCCTTATCCGAATACTATGGGGATCTGGCCAAATTTCCGCAGCCCGCTTATTTGGGACGTTTTTGCCGTTTCGACTTATGCTACCGTTTCATTGCTGTTTTGGTACGTCGGACTGATTCCCGATCTTGCCACGCTGCGCGATCGTGCAAAAAACAAGTACTTCAAATTTGTTTATGCTGCGCTTTCCTGGGGCTGGCGCGGTTCGGCTCGGCATTGGCACCGTTATGAGATCACATATCTGATCCTCGCCGGTATTTCCACGCCTCTCGTGCTCTCCGTTCACTCGATCGTATCGTTCGACTTCTCGGTGTCACAGGTTCCGGGCTGGCACGCCACCATTTTTCCGCCATATTTCGTCGCGGGTGCTGTTTTTGCGGGATTTGCGATGGTTCTGATACTCTGCATTCCGCTGCGCCGCTGGTATCGGATGCAGGATTTCATCACGCATACCCACCTTGTCTTTATGGCAAAGGTTATGCTCGCGACGGGCTTGATCGTTGTGTATGGATACGCGATGGAAGCGTTCTTTGGCTGGTACAGCGCGTCTCAGTACGAAGTCTTCATGATCAAAAACCGCATTTGGGAAGGGCCGTATTGGTGGTCGTACTGGCTTTTGATCTTTTGCAACGCATTGTCGATCCAACTGCTTTGGTTCAAACGGTTTAGGGAGAGCGAATTTTGGCTGTTTACGATCTCGGTGATCGTCAGTATCGGGATGTGGCTTGAGCGTTTTGTCATTATTGTGACGAGTCTGCATCGCGATTTTCTGCCGTCGTCGTGGGCAATGTACAGCCCGACGATCTTTGATATTTCAATGTTCACGGGCACGATCGGCTTTTTCTTCACGCTTATCTATCTGTTTGTTAGATTCGTGCCGATCATTTCAATGTTTGAGGTAAGGACGCTGTTGCCGGAGGCCAATGTTCACGGACATCAGCAGGATTTTGATGAAAGCGTGCTCGAGGTGGAATATACCTACGACCGCACCGACCCGCCAAATCAGTAGATTTGGTTTCGGTAGTTAGAGCTATGGGAAACAACCTTCACGGAATACTGGCCGAATTTGATACGGCGACCGAATTGGTTGACGCCGCGCGGATCGTACGCGACGCGGGTTACACCAAGACGGATGCCTTTACGCCATTTCCGCTGCACGAGATCGACGAAGCTCTCGGAATCAAGCGGAGCATCTTGCCGTATCTGATCTTTGCCGGCGGCATCACGGGTTTGATGAGTGGGATCGGGCTCCAGTATTTTGTGCACGTTTTTGATTGGCCGATCATAGTTGGTGGCCGGCCTCATTTTAGCCTGCCGTCGTTTATCCCGCCGGCTTATGAATTGACCATACTTTTTTCGGCATTTGTCGCGGTTTTCGGGATGCTCTTTCTCAATGGGCTACCGTCGCCGTATCATCCGGTTTTTAACGTTCCGAGATTTGCCCTTGCGACGCGCGAAAAGTTCTTTTTAATAATTGAGTCTGCCGATCCAAAATACGATTACGAGGAAACCAGACGATTTATGGAGACCTTGCAGGCTCAGGAGGTTTTTGATGTCGAAGAGTAAGTTCCAAGTTCCAATTTCCAAGCTTAGGATCGGCGGAAAAGGAGCGTACAGCTTACTGCTTGCTGCTTATTGCTTGTTGGCAATGGGCTGCGGCGTGCGGTTTGATATGCAGGATCAGCCTCGATATAAAGCCTACAAAAAAAGCGAGTTTTTCAGTGATAAGCGAGCGTCGCGCGATTTACCTGAGGGGACCGTTCCGCGCGGCCAGCTCCACGACAACAAGGCCTTTTACACAGGTAAGATCGACAATCCGGATCCTAATGCAGCCGTCGCCACAACGTTGGACGCCTCTGGAAATACTCTGGTTTCGAGTTTTCCAAACGCTATTGACGAATTTCCGATACCGGTAACGAAGGAGTTGATCGACCGCGGGCAAGAGAGATATAACATTCATTGTATCGTCTGCCACGGGCCGGTAGGAAATGGCGACGGGATGATCGTCCGTCGAGGATTTTCAAAGCCGCCGACTTACCACGATGATCGGCTGCGAAACGCTCCGGTCGGCCATTTCTTTGACGTCATTACCAACGGCTGGGGTAAGATGAACGGTTATGCCTATCCGCTACAGCCGGCCGACCGATGGGCGATAGTCGCCTACATTCGCACATTGCAGGTCAGCCAAAATCCGGAAGAAACATCAAAAATGCGCTCTAACTCAGTGCCTTCGAAGTCAGGTGAGACAACCCACGGAGGCAAACCGTAAATGGCGAAACTTGAAAAATATTACGCACCCGCCGAGATCAACCGCTTTCGACCACTCGCACTCGGCGTTGGCGGCATTGCCCTTATTATTTGGGCCGCTGGTGCTTATTTTAACACCGAACAGGCACTTCGCTCGTGGCTGTTGGGTTTCATTTTCTGGGGTGGTATTGGAATCGGTTCGCTTGGCGTTTTGATGCTTCAATATCTGACGGGCGGGGCCTGGGGAGTCGTCATACGGCGAATCGTAGAGGCAGGTTCGCGGACGTTGCCGGTGATCTTCTTGATGTTCATCCCTCTAGCGATTGGCGTGTATACGCATAACTTCTATGAATGGACGCATTTACCGCCTTCCGACCACGCAATAAAGGAGCGGGGCATTTACCTGCTGCCGTGGTTTTGGATAGTTCGATCGCTGATTTATTTTGCTCTTTGGGGCGTAATGGTTTATTTGCTCAATAAATGGTCGGCTGAGCAGGACACCACCAATACGACCGAAGAATCGCGTCTTGTACTCGAAAGAGCTTCGCGTTTTTCGGGTCCGACACTGGTTATTTATGCGTTAGTTGTTACATTTGCCGCAGTCGATTGGGTTATGACGCTTGACCCGCGTTGGTTTTCGACGATTTGGGGGCTTCTTTTTGTTGCCGGCTGGGCATTGAGCTGTTTTTGCTTCGTTGTTGCACTACTTGCTTATCTTTCGGATAAGTCGCCGATGAACGGAGTATTAGGTAAACGGCATTTCCATGACCTTGGTAAATTGATGCTCGCACTGGTGATGGTTTGGGCGTATTTTAATTTCTCGCAGTTTCTTATCATTTGGTCCGGTAACCTGCCGGAAGAGACGGGTTGGTTTTTGACCCGCATGAAAGGTGGTTGGGGTTACATCGGGGTATTGTTGATCGCTTTTCATTTTGCGTTCCCTTTTCTTGTATTGCTTCAACAGGATTTTAAGAGAAAAGCCAGGTGGCTTGCGACGCTCGCGATCTTTATTCTCGCTATGAGGCTCGTTGATATGTTCTATCTGATCGGACCGAGTTATCGTGTCGCAGCCGGCGGGGCGGAGCAGGGAGCATTTATCGTTAGCTGGATGGATTTTGTTGCTCCGATAGCGATAGGTGGAATTTGGCTGTGGTGGTTTTTTGGCGAATTACTAAAACGGCCGCTGGTCCCGGCAAAGGACCCGTTTTTCGAAAGTGCGATCGAGCATGGCAGAGGGCACTAGGATTCGGTTGAAAAATTGTAGGAACCGATAAAAAGATATGTCGTCAAAGAAACACTCAACAACAGCGGTTGATCTCAACATACCGTATGAGCAGAACGATATTCAGCTCAAAGGTATTCTTGGGTTTGCGATCGGACTATTTCTGCTTATCGTTGTCACCTTCGGATTGATGTGGGCTCTGCTAAACGTGCTCAACGATTACTCGAAGGAGAATGCCGGACCGGAAAATCCGATGGCGATGTCGGATAGAGAGCAACTTCCACCGGAGCCGCGTCTTCAGGCCGCGCCTGGATTTGGTGTTGATTCGGAAAAAGGCAGGATCAATTTGGAACTGACACCGCCGCAGGCGGAGTATCGCGAGCTTACTAAACAATGGGCTCAGATGTGGGAAAACGGCCAAAAGGATGAAAAAACCGGCGTCGTAACGATGATGTCGATCGACGCTGCGAAAGAAGCGTTCCTGAAGCAGAATGTGAAAGCGAGATCGGGCGCTGATGTCGAGAATTTTTCGGCGGGTTCACGTTCGTACATCTCTGATTCAAGTGCAGGCAGAGTTGCCTCGGAAACGAGAAGGTAAGTAAGTGAGAAGTGAAAGACTAAAAATTAAAAGTGATGAGTCGTTTGGTGCCGTTCGCCGGCATTTTGGACGCGCGCTTTGTTTTATCCTCGTCACTTGTCACTTTTCACTTTTCACTCTGAGCATTTGTGCCCAGAAAAGTGAGCATTACAATTCGCCCCTGTATTCGCCGAAGACATACGACCCGGCAATGTCCGAAGGAAGCGGTTTACCGGAGGCACTGAAGAAAGTCGGTATCGAGCAGAAACTGGGCGCCCAGCTTCCGCTTGAAACGGAATTGAAAGACGAGAACGGCAGTATTGTCCGGCTCGGCAGTTTTTTTAACACAGGCCGGCCGGTGATCGTCGCATTTGTTTATTACGAATGCCCGATGCTTTGTAATCAGGTTTTGAACGGCCTGACGGGTTCGCTAAAAGGCCTTTCGTTTGACGCCGGAAAGGAATTTGACGTGGTTGCGATAAGTTTTGACGCTCGTGAATTTGATAAGCCGGATCTCGCAAAAAATAAAAAAGCGAGTTATATGGAGCGGTACGGCCGGCCGGGCACGGAGAATGGCTGGCACTTTCTTACCGGCACGCAAGAATCGATCGATGAGGTTACAACGGCGGCGGGCTTTAGTTACAAATGGGACGAGAAGAGCGGCCAATTTGCCCACGCGGCCGGCGTTATGGTTTCAACCCCAGACGGCAAGCTATCGAGATATTTTTACGGCATCGACTACGCGCCAAAGGATTTGAAATTCGGCATTATGGAGTCAGCTGAAAACAAAGTCGGGAATGCAGCCGAGCAGATGCTCTTGTATTGCTATCATTACGATCCTGCGACCGGGAAATATGGACTAGCGATACTCAACGTTATCCGTTTGGGCGGAATTGCTACATTGATCGGGCTCGGAACAATGGCCTTTGTGTTTTGGCGCAGGAATAAGCAGAGAACCGGTTAGTTAGATTATGCAGAGTGCAAATTGGGTACCATTATTTCCGGAGCAAGCCTCGACATTCGCTTGGCAGGTCGACTTGCTGTATTTCTACCTCATCGCGATTAGCGTGGTTTTCACGATCCCGATCGTAGTTGCGATATTTTTCTTCGCGCTCAAATATCGCGAAACCGAAAAGTACGCGACACCCGAGGAAATGCATGGCTCGATGGTGCTTGAAACAGTGTGGTCGATTATTCCATTTGTCATCTCGATGACCATTTTTCTCGGTGGTGCGATCGTTTATTTTAATCAATTTACGCCGCCCGAAGACGCAATGGAAGTATACGTTGTCGGTAAACAATGGATGTGGAAGCTGCAGCACGAAACCGGACAGCGTGAGATCAACGAACTTCACGTGCCGGTAGGGCGAACCGTCAAGCTGACAATGACGACCGAGGATGTACTCCACGATTTCTTTATTCCGGCGTTTCGGACAAAGGCCGATGTGGTTCCCGGTCGTTATACCTATCTGTGGTTTGAGGCAACAAAGCCCGGAAGATATCATTTGTTTTGCGCCGAGTATTGTGGGCTGAACCACTCTGGTATGGGCGGTTGGGTTTACGTAATGGAGCAGCGCGATTTTGACAACTGGCTTAGCGGCAACGTCTCGGGTCAGACACCTGCCGAGGCAGGCAAGGATCTGTTCACAAACAAACTTGGATGTGCTTCGTGTCACGCCGGCGGCCCGCAACAGCGGGGAGCAAAGCTTGAAAATGTTTACAATTCGGATGTTAAGTTGGTTGGCGGCGCGACTGTAAAGGCGGACGATCAATATATTCGCAATTCGATCCTTAATCCGTCGTCGCAAGTTGTCGAAGGTTATCAACCGATAATGCCGACGTTTAAGGGCCAGGTCACTGAGGAACAGCTCAATTCGCTAGTCGCATATATCAAATCGCTAAGTCCGAATGCATCGAGCAGCTCATCGTCAACGGCAGCTCCTGCGGCAAATATGGCACCAGCGAACAAGTCCGCTGACAAACCGACCGCTAATAGTAATAAGTAGGTTTTAGAATATTATGAACGCGCAAAATGCAATTTCGACAGGTTACGGCGGGCCAAACCTTAATTATTTGACCAACGGCTCGAGCTTGCAGTCATGGCTGCTGACCAAAGATCATAAACGCATTGCAATAATGTATCTGGTCACCGTCTCTATGTTCTTCCTGATGGGCGGACTCTATGCCGCTACTATCAGGCTCGAACTTCTGACTCCTGCGAGCGATCTGGTCGAATCGGCTACTTACAACAAGGTATTTACGCAGCACGGTATTTTGATGATCTTTTTCTTCCTGATACCGTCGATCCCTGCGATTCTGGGCAATTTCCTCCTTCCGATCATGATCGGAGCAAAGGACCTTGCTCTTCCGCGAATAAATCTTTTGAGCCTCTATTTCTATTGGATAGGCGGCGGACTAGCTCTTTGGGCACTAATGCAGGGCGGAGTTGACACCGGATGGACGTTTTACACGCCGTACAGCACGACGTTCTCAAATTCTTATGTAATGGCGGTGGGCCTTGGAATTTTTATCAACGGGTTTTCATCGATCCTTACCGGGCTGAATTTTATCGTTACCATTCACACAATGCGTGCACCCGGCATGACGTGGTTCCGGCTTCCGCTATTCGTGTGGGCTCATTATGCCGTAAGCCTCGTAATGATATTGGGTACCCCGGTGATCGCGATCACGATCCTGTTGCTCGCAATCGAACGACTTGCCCATATCGGCATCTTCGATCCGGCTATAGGCGGTGACCCGATCCTGTTCCAGCATTTGTTCTGGTTTTATTCGCATCCGGCTGTTTACATTATGATTTTGCCCGGCATGGGCGTTATTAGTGAGCTGATCTCTAATTTCTCGAGGAAGAAGATTTTCGGATACGAATTTATTGCTTTTTCCAGCATTGCAATCGCCGTCTTTGGGTTTCTTGTTTGGGGCCACCATATGTTTGTCAGCGGACAATCTATCTATGCCGGAATGGTGTTTTCGTTCCTGACGATGGTTGTGGCCGTTCCGTCTGCCATCAAGATGTTTAACTGGACGGCAACAATGTACAAGGGGTCGATTTCATTTGATACGCCGATGCTTTACGCAATAGGGTTTATGGGGTTGTTCCTAATCGGCGGCCTTACAGGACTGTTTCTCGGATCGATGGGATTAGTCGTGCATCTGACCGATACCTACTTTGTCGTCGCCCATTTTCATTACGTAATGGTGGGCGGACAGGTGATCGCTTATCTAGGCGGACTGCATTATTGGTGGCCAAAAATGACCGGCAAGATGTATTCCGAATTTTGGGGAAAGATTTCCGCCATGCTTGTGTTTGTTGGCTTTAACCTGACCTTTTTCCCTCAGTTTATCCTCGGATATCAGGGCATGCCTAGGCGGTATGCGTCCTATCCAGACGAATTTCAGGTACTCAACATTTTTTCGACTGCTGGGGCGTCCGTTTTGGGTGTCGGGTTGTTGATGCCGGCTGTTTATCTGATCCATTCGCTGTTTTTTGGAAAGCCCGCAGGTGACAATCCGTGGATGCTACCGGGACTTGAATGGAGAACGAGTTCGCCGCCGCCGACCGAAAATTTTGAAACGATGCCTGTTGTTACATGGGAAGCCTACGAATTTGGTGAGGAAAGCGGGCTCGACCTCGAAGCCGCAAAGCAAAGGGAGGCGATGACGGTATAGACGTTTTGTGCTCAGTCGCCCACGCACGTTAGGTACTAAATAGAAAAAATGTCGGCACATTATTCGGACAAATTTGTTTATCACGAGCCCGGTCTTCAGCATCAATTTGAGGATATGGGGCAGCAGGAAGAAAGCGTGGCGATCGGGATGTGGATGTTTCTCGTGCAGGAGATCATGTTCTTCGGCGGGCTATTCACGGCTTATTTGGTATTCAGATCAAAGTACCCCATGGCGTTCGCAGCCGGCAGTAACCACCTCGATGCTTTTTGGGGCGGTCTTAATACGCTTGTGCTGATCGTCAGTAGTTTGACCATGGCTCTGACCGTCTATTATGCGCAGAAAGGGAACCGCAATATGCAGGTGATCCTGATCGTGCTGACGATGTTTTTCGGCTCGGTCTTTTTAGGGGTGAAGGCGATCGAGTACACAGACAAGTATAATCATGGGCTGATTCCGGTCACCGGGTTGAATAAAAAGATCAAAGAAGATAAGTCGGCCAACCATGAGACCGGACACGAGAAACCGTGTTGGGATGTCGACCACAATGCCCCAGTGGTCGAGCATGCTAATCCTCGCGGCGATTTTCAATGGAAAGACTGCTCGCTTGTGAAATTGGCTCAAGATCACAACTATCTTACATCGGCCGAAAAGATCGGATATTTTTCGAATGGTGAGATCGACGCCGATAAATTTAGGGACAAAGTTCGAATTTTCTTCTACCTCTATTTTGTGATGACCGGGCTTCACGCCCTGCATATGATAGTGGGACTTGGACTTATGTCTTGGCTGCTGTGGACCGCGGCGAAAGGCGTCTACAGTGGCGACTATTATATGCCCGTCGAGATGTCAGGGCTCTATTGGCACTTTGTCGACATTGTGTGGATATTCCTGTTTCCGCTGCTATACCTGCTCGGCAGACACTTTTTACATTAGGGAGTTAAGATGTCGGACAATCACACTGACGAACAACACATTGGGATTCCGGGGTATTTGGGTGTTTTTGCGATCCTGATAGTTGGGACGATAGCGACCTACTATGCAGCGACGATCGATATGGACGTCGTGTTCCCCGGTGCAAACACACTCGTCGCATTGCTGATCGCGTTCACCAAAATGACGTGCGTCATGCTCTTTTTTATGCATGTTTACTGGAGCAAGCGACTGATCTGGCTTGCGGCGGTTGCCAGTTTTTTCTGGATGGCGATCATGTTCGCATATACAATGCAGGATTATTTAACTCGCGGCTCAGGAACTTTTACTGGTTAGAGACGGGTAGTCGCCAAAACTGTACGCGGAGCGGGGCATATTGCAACCCTTTTCCGCGTCTTTTCGTTATTGGTATATGACGGCCTGAAATGCTATTATCTTCGACTTGACGAGCTTAGAGACTACTTGAACGTGGTATTTTGCAACGGAATCATAGGGTTGTCACATCAAACACGAATGACCTACTGCACCCGCAACCTCTTTAGATTTAGGACGATTTCGCTTTTGGCGATAGTCCTGTTCTCGATTGGCTGTATCAAAGTTAAACAAGACCGGGCAACTGCTCGCCTACTTAAAACCGAAGTTGCGGCTCAGACCGACTTGATGAAGGAGGTTAACCGATTTGCACGGGTCAATTCAATGCGGGCTAAAATGGATCTCAAGTTCGAGGACAATTCCTTTGCCGAATTCGGCAGCAAAGAGGTCTATCGCCAAGCTGACGGCGAAGTCGTGGTTCAGCGGCCCGGCAAGATTCTGCTGAAGGTGCAGGTGCCGATCATCAAAACGGATGTTGCACAGATGACATCGGATGGAGAGACCTTTCGAGTCGCCATTCTACAGGACGGTGGTTCCGGCAAGTATAAGAAGTTCGTGAAAGGCACGAATAGCGCCGATTACTCTAAACTTCAGAAGAACTTTAGCAGTGGCGAATCGCTTGACGGCAAAACGGCCAAAGAAAATGTTAATGCGTTTGCGAACCTAAGGCCTCAGCATTTTACGGACGCGATGCTAGTGCGTCCGACCGATGACGCCGATGTATATACTCGAAGTTCGATATTTGAGAACGAGGAGGATACGAGCGTTGACAAGAAATCACCTTTGCGAAAGGTGATGCGAGGTTATTATCTGTTGGACGAATTTGCGAAGCAGGCTGACGGTTCGCTCGCTATCGCTCGACGGTTTTGGTTTGACCGCGTTGGCGGCATTCGTCTCGCCCGTCAGCAGATTTTTGACCGTAATGGCGAGATCGAGTCAGATATTGTGTACGGCAAACAAGGCAATTTAACTGAAACAGGAAATTATACTGACCTTCCGCTTGAGATACAGGTGACGCGTCCGAAGGAAAAGTATTCGATGAAATTGACCTATCAGTCGCCCGAGGCTGTTACCATCGGCACGACGTTTCCGGCAGCCGCATTTGTCCTGCAGAATTCCTGGAACCTCGAAGAGATCGATCTGGACAAGAGGCTAAACGAGGCTCGTGACAATCAACCGTCGAGCAGCATCAATAAGGCCGTCACGCGATTTCAATAAACTTGCGAAATGAAACCGATTCTACAAACCGTCGATCTAAAGAAATCATACAAGGTCGGGAAGCTGGATGTGCCCGCTTTGCGCGGCGTCACGCTCGAAGTTAACGAGGGCGAATTTGTCGCGATCATGGGTCCGTCGGGTTGTGGAAAATCGACACTCCTACATTTGCTAGGCGGGCTTCTTAGCCCAACCAGCGGAAGCATCGTTATCGATGGTGACGACCTTTCCAAGGTGTCGGACGCTCGCCGTACAGATATCCGACGCCGCAAGATCGGCTTTGTTTTCCAGCGTTTTAATCTTTTCCCGACGTTGTCGGCGGAGGGAAATCTAAAGCTGGCCGAAAAGATACACACTGGCAACGGAAGCAAAAACTCGGATCGGCGTCGCGAGGTTTTGCGCCTCCTCAAGCTTGAAGATAAAATGCACCATAAACCGCTCGAGCTTTCTGGCGGTGAGCAGCAGCGAGTAGCATTGGCGCGGGCGGTCGTAAACGGTCCGGCGATCATTCTGGCGGACGAACCAACCGGGAATCTTGACACCGAGAATTCGCAGATAGTTTTAGAGATGTTTCGCGAGCTGAATAAGAAATTTAATCAAACTATAATTATGATCACGCATAATCCGGAAGCGGCGGCGGCCTGCTCGCGCACCATTCAGATGCGTGATGGTCATATAGTAAATTGAACGGATCGCAATGAAGAATGTCATCAATTGGAATTACGAACGTGCGTCGTGGCAATGGGATTTACTGTGCGTGGTGATACTTGCATTTATCTTTTTAACGCCAAAGGAGTGGTTCAACAAATCCAAAACCCCTGCAACCCAAAGTCGTGCTGAGGTCGTCCAAGTCGAGGACTACGGCTTCGATATTCGTGAGTAGCACGGGCCCGGTCCGTTTGGAGTTGTTGTTTATATGTGTAAATTGTTTCGTTACAGTTTTTTGGTCATGTTCCTAGGGCTGCTTTTATCGGGATTTTCGGTGACCGAGGCAAAGGGGCAAAACATTCTCGGTGAGATCCTGCGGCGAATGGACCTTTATAACAAGACGCTTCAGTCACTTCAGGCGGACGTCACGATGGTGAAATTCAACCCTCAGTTGAACGTATCTGACGTTTCGCAAGGCAGTACCAGCTATTTGCCTAAGTCCGGAAAGCGGGTAATGTACGTCCGAATCGACTGGACAAAACCCGTCGAAGAGCAGATATCGCTTATCGGTGATGACTACGAATTGTACCGACCGCGATTGGGTCAGGTTATCCAGGGAAAGTCGAGCAAGGCAAAAAATAGCGCGTCGGTTGGCGGAGCTCTGGGTTTTATGAATATGTCTAAGGCTCAACTGAATGCAAATTATGATGTGAGTTATATCGGCCAGGAGCAAATTAGTGGTGGAGTAACTACATGGCATTTGCAGTTAAATCCAAAGACGGCAACGAGCTATAAGACCGCGGAACTTTGGGTCGATGGCGACGGAATGCCGCGTCAGGCGAAAATTGCTGAGCAAAATAACGATACGACGACTGTCTTACTTACTAACATTCGAAAAAACGTAACGTTAAAGGGCGAGATATTTAAGCTAAAATATCCCGGTACGGTCAAGAAGATCAGGGCGTAATTCAGGCAATCGTAAACATTGCGAAAGCTCTGGTCGGAATTGCGCGGCCAGGGCTTTTTCAATGATTTGAATTGGGTTCGTCCAAAATCTATAATTAAAAGTTTGAATTGAGTCACCAGTTTCGAATATGCCAAAGGCAAGCAGTTTTAGCAGATTTACGCGGGGTGTGCGGCACACGGTTCGTGCTTTTGCGTCGACTCGGCACCCGGTTTTGGTGCATATCGTGCCGATGCGGCGATGCAATCTGGCTTGCACATATTGCAACGAATACGACAAGACGAGCGACCCGGTGCCGATCGACGTGATGCTTGAGCGCATTGATAAGCTTGCCGAATTTCGCTCGTCCGTCATTACGATATCCGGCGGCGAGCCTATGATGCACCCTGAGATATTCGAGATCATCGAACGAATACGACATCACGGAATGATCGCCGGGCTGATCTCCAACGGATATTATTTTCAGCCCGAAAAGGTCAAAAAGTTGAATGAGGCAGGTCTCGATTACCTGCAAATATCGATCGACAACGTAACTCCCGACGATGTTTCGAAAAAAAGCCTGAAGGTCTTGGACGGCAAGCTGATCAACCTTCGCGACTTTGCAAAATTTAAGGTTAATATCAATTCCGTGGTGGGCGGCGGAGTTGCAAACCCCGACGAAGCTCTGCAAATCGCGAATCGTGCGCGTGAACTTGGCTTCTCGTCTACTGTGGGCGTTATTCATGACAGCGACGGGTTGCTAAAAGGATTGACGCCGCGTGAAAAGGAGGTTTATAAAGAGATCAAGAGCAAGGGTGCAAGTTCATACGCGCGCTGGAATTGGTTTCAGGACAACCTCGTCGATGGCGGCGAATATGAATGGCGGTGTCGTGCGGGTGCCCGCTATCTCTACGTGGACGAAGCCGGCATAGTCAGTTGGTGTTCGCAGCAGCGCGGTACGCCCGGCATCCCGCTGCTCGAATACACGCACTCTGATATGGACCGCGAATACTACACCGAAAAATGGTGCGCGCCAACCTGTACTATCCAGTGTGTGCACCAGGTTGGGCATCTTGACGCTTGGCGCGACCCGCAGATCTCGGTTGCCGAATACAAGAAGCGCAGCGGTAACGGGTTAAACAAAGACACAGTTGCACAAGTGCTGAGCTCAGATTAATCGTAAGGGCCGAATATGTCTCCTCAATCCAGTCCGATAGCCGAATGGCACCGAATGGTCGAAGCGAGAGATCTGACGAGCCTCGGTTCGCATCTTGCCAACGACGTGGTTTTTTATTCTCCGGTTGTTCACAAGCCGCAAAATGGAAAGGACGCAACACTACAATATTTGACAGCGGCTTTTCATGTTTTTCTGAACGAATCGTTTCGATACGTGCGTGAAATTGTTGGCGACCGTGACGCGGTCCTGGAGTTTGTTCTCGAACTTGACGGTATCACCATAAATGGCGTCGATATGTTCAAATGGAACGACGAGGGTAGAATCTGCGAATTCAGAGTTATGCTCCGTCCGCTGAAAGCAGTAAATCTGATCCACGAAAAAATGGCGGCAATGCTTGCGGCTGCGGGACGCAATAGCTAGTTCGCGAAGCGATGTTTTCCCTGTCGCCGGTTTACCAATAAGTAAAAGGGAATTATACTTTCCGTAAATCGGGAGAAGCGAGACGATAATTTCCGTTTAAGCGAGTACATTGCTGTGAATGAAAGAAACTTGATCCGAGTTTACGATTATGTAAATCATCCGTATGAGGCCGTGAGAAAAAGGCTTGCGGAAGATCCGACAGGAGTATTCAGGAATGCGACCAAGGTCGCGGCCCTGCGAGCCAATACGCTTGCGGCCGAGCTTCACGTAAATATCGCAGGCATCGAGGTCGGTACCGACATTGCGATCACCGTGAAGTCGGTCGAAACGCTTGAAAAGAAAGGGAATTCACCTGTCTCGACGAAGATCGAACTCGAGTGGGAGGCAGCTAAAATGCCGCGGCTGTTTCCGCTGATGAAAGCGGAGTTGCTGATCTATCCGCTCACCTCGACAGAAACCCAATTGGATCTCGCCGGAAAATACGAGCCGCCGCTCGGAATCGTGGGAAGTGTCCTGGATGCCGCCGTCGGTCATCGAATAGCGGAGGCGTCCGTTCACCAACTTATCAGCGATGTAGCGGCCTACCTGCGGTCTGAAAAATAGCGGAATGATTCTGATCGTTTTGGGAATTCAAGAATATGAGCAAGGAACCACTTTTTATTCCCGTTGTCCTAGGCACCAATCGTAAGGATCGCTCGAGCGAGCACGTCGCAAATTGGATTCTCGCCAGAATGCAGGAGCGGGATGATATTGTGCCCCAGCTTTTCGACGTTCGCGACTTCCATTTACCTCACGACCAATACGGTACTGAGATCGGTGGTAGTTTTCCTGAGTGGAGAGACTCAATCATCAAGGCCGACGGCCTCGTCATTGTCACACCAGAGTACAATCACGGCTATCCGGGCAGTCTTAAAAGCGTCCTCGATCTGCTGCTAAAGGAGTATATTCACAAGGCTGTGGCATTCGTTGGCGTATCGGCCGGCCCGTGGGGCGGAACGCGTGTAATCGAATCGATGGTGCCGATGGTTCGTGAGCTAGGGCTTGCAGTGACTTTCAGCGACCTCAATTTTCCGACCATAAAAAGCAAATTCGACGAGAATGGAAAACTGATCGATGAGGCCTACGAAAAACGGGTTACCGGTTTTCTCGACGAACTGGCCTGGATGGCGACGACACTCCGCTGGGGCCGGAACAACGTTTCTTCGAAATACCATCAATAGGTTATCCTATCGTAACTGGGATAACTGCTATGATTCACAACGAGTTACATCGATCACACCGCGTCGGTTGGCTGCGGGCGGCTGTATTAGGTGCAAACGACGGGATCGTGTCGACCTCGTCGCTGGTTATCGGTGTGGCTGCGGCGGCATCGAGCCATGAGGCCATTATGCTGGCGGGCGTCGCTGGTTTGTTTGCCGGAGCATTGTCGATGGCAGCGGGCGAATATGTTTCGGTCTACTCGCAGGCCGATACCGAAAAAGCTGATATCGAATTGGAGCGAAAGCATTTAGAGGCCGAACCGGAATTCGAACTACGCGAGCTTGCCATTATTTACGAGAACCGCGGTCTTGAACCGGAGCTCGCTTTAGAGGTAGCCAAACAGCTTATGGCTCACGATGCCCTTGGCGCTCACACGCGTGATGAGCTGGGCATTTCGGAGATAACGAGCGCCCGGCCGCTGCAGGCGGCGCTATTTTCCGCCGTTGCCTTTTCGGTCGGTGCCATATTACCCTTAACGGTCGCATGGTTTTCGCCAGGATCTCGGATGATATGGCTCGTTGCGGCTAGTTCACTGATCTTTCTTTCGCTACTTGGCGGGATCGCGGCAAAAGCGGGCGGAGCGGGGATTTTTAAGGGAGCCTTACGCGTCCTATTTTGGGGTGCGATAGCGATGGCAGTAACCGCTGGGGTTGGCAAACTGTTCGGGGCTGTTGTTTAGACGTTCAATCGAGGTTATCTCCGCGTCACACTTTCGCCGATCGACCAGACTATAACGGAGCTCGAAAGTCCCAATCCCGACAGCCTTCCGGCCATCATTATCAGAGTTTCACCCGGCTCGACGACACCGGCGTCGATTAACGTTTTCTCACCGATATTGAGCATTTCCCTTGTCGTTCCGCGTTTTTTGTGGACCAGAGGCTGCACGCCCCAGATGAGCGAGAGCTGGTTGTAAGCATCTTTTGAGGTTGTCAGGCCGAAGGTCTGGAGGCCCGAGCGAACAGTCGACAGACGACGAGCCATGAGGCCCGATTCGGTAAACACCGCGACCTTTTCGGTGCACATCTCCTTAGCAGCGTAGGCCGCAGCTATGCATAATGCCTGGCTCGTCCGACGCGAAGGTGCCTGTGAGAATTTTGCCGGTTTTTTTAGCTGATCGGCCTTTATAGTCTCTGCCGAATCAATGATACGGACCATGGTTTTGATCGCCTCGACAGGGTATTTGCCGCTCGCCGTCTCGGCAGAAAGCATAACCGCGTCACTACCATCCCAAACGGCGTTCGCCACGTCCGAGGCCTCGGCCCGTGTCGGAAAGGGATGTTCGATCATCGATTGCAGCATCTGGGTCGCCGTAATGACAAACCGATCCTTCGCGACGGCGAGCTCGATAATTCGTTTTTGGTAAACCGGTACGAGCTCGACACTGGTTTCTACTCCCAAATCGCCGCGGGCGACCATCACTCCATCGGTTTCGGCAATTATCTCGACAAGATTCGTGATAGCCTCAGCCATTTCGATCTTGGCAACCAACAGCGCGCGGCCGAGCTTGCGTTTGTTGAGCTTTTTGATAATGTCCTTAACTTCTTTGCAATCCGCCGCCGTTCTAACAAACGATAGGGCGATGAAATCGACATTTTGTTCCATTGCCCAGATGAGATCTGCATGATCCTTCTCGGTCAACGACGGTATCGGCAGCGGCGTATTAGGCAGATTTATACCTTTGCGCTCGGCGAGTAATCCGCTGATGATCACGCGACACTTAACGTCAGTATCCGTTTTTGATTCAACGACAAGTTCGATCGATCCGTCGTCGACGAGTATTCGAGTGCCAGGTTCGACCGCATCAGGCAAATGCGTGAAATTCGTCGAAACTTCTGTTTCGTTTCCGACGATCTCGCGTGTCGTAATGACAAATTCCTGACCCTCCCGGAGCAGTACGGGATTACCATTTTGCAGTGTGCGAGTGCGGATTTTCGGCCCGGACAGATCGACAAGGACCGACAGCGGTTTATTTAGTTTAATTGCTGCGGCCCGGGCGATCTTTATCGTTTTCGCATGCTCTTCCTGGGTGCCGTGCGACATATTAATACGTACGGCATTAAGGCCTGAGCGGAGCATTGTCTCAATTACCTCAAGCGTATTTGACGCCGGACCTAGTGTGGCAAGGATCTTTGCTTTTCGCATCTCTTCGATATTAACGCACGAAAGTGTCGCCAGGCATCTCTTCAGACGCTCAGCTCTTTGATTTTCAATAAATACCTGTTTACAGTCGCTATGAAAGTGGAATGTGACCATGTGAGTGGTGAAACGGACACGTGTTCACCTGTCAACGGGTTCAACTGTTCCGCCAAAACTCCCGATGGCAAGGCTCGGTGTACCGTCCAATTCAAAATCTCAAGTGCCTTGGCCAAATCTTCCTTGGATGTTGCGAGAGCGACGTAATAGTCCGCCCGCCACAGCGAACATATAAACCAACTATTACCAGTGATTTCATCGGAGACGCGAATGTAGTCGTCGTTTTCGAAGCGAGCAACGCCACCGATATCGGTCCTCAGCGCAAGGTTTTCGTCGATCGATCGCATTGTATTTACAACCAATTCGTCGTCGGGAGCAAAGCAGTCAAAATAAAAAGTCCCAAATAGTGACGCGTCAATTCCCGAGTCGGCCTCAAAGCGACCGTCATCATAAAACCGGAGCGCGCGTAGGAATCGTCCCGTTTCATTACTGTAGAGATGTTCCCGCATTGCTTCTACCATTTCATTCGCTGTCTGTTCATACCGTTCAGCTTGCTCCAATTCGGCAAAAAGCCGTGCGAAATTTGCCGCGGCACGTAATCCAGCGACAACCGTTGCGCATGTAAAAGTGTGAATGCCTCGCTGGTTTTCCCAGAGGTTCCAGCTTGGTTTTGGTAATTTTAGTTTGTCATCGCGAAAACTGACCATAAAATCGGCACACCTGACCACCAAGCGGCGGTATAGTCGATGGGCAAATTCAAGATCACGATATTTGTCGTAATGCTGCCAAAGCGCCCACAGAACGAGCGCGGTTTCGTCCTCCTGGATCGGAACCAGCTTCTTTTTCCCGTGAATATCCCACGCCGCGTGCCAGCCCGAAGCGACGGTGCCGTCGGCGTTGTATTTCTGCAAAAAATAGCCATCTGAGTGAACGATTTTGCTGCACAGGTCGTAAAACGAGCGAGTGACCCCCGGATAGCCCGCAAGGTCGAGCGCATTTGCGACAAACGCTCCATCCCGCGTCCAAAGATAACTGTAATGATCTGTCGCGCGCTCGGTAACGTCCGAGTCGTTGGCCGCGAGAATTGCACCGTGATAATCGATCTGTGTGTGGACGATCAGCAGGCAGCGCTTGTAAAAATCAACAATTTCCGGCGGCAGCAACCCGAAATTCGTTTCGTTTTTATTTACCCACGCGCACCAGTAATTGCCAGTGTAATCGAGATATTGTTGCGGACGCCTTTCCAATACATGCTTGTTGAGATTTGCAACTTCATCATGCGTGGTCCCGGCGGCGATCCAATAAAAAAATTCAGAAACTCCATTTGCCTCTAGTCCCAGATGCACGCCGATCGTCGAATCAACCGAACCCTCAGTTGTCGCACCGCCCTTTAAGGCACCGTCCTCCGCGTCGCGCCAAGTACCTTCCTGATCGCGGAACGCCTTGCGGCCGGTCGCAAATTGATTAAAATGCGGGAGGGTATTTATCAAAAAATACCGGTGTTTTTTGTAATGAACCAGAGCGAGCGTTTCGGGGTCGTAAAACGCGGTGTCGCCGACCTTGTTTTCGTAAATGCGGAAATCTTGGTGCAGAAATACGCGTATCTCACGTTTTGTGTCAAGCAAATTTGTTGCCCGCACCCGGCGCAGAAAGATGTTTTCGTGGCTGGCAACGGTGTCGTTACAGATCAATTTTATACCGAGTGTTTTGTTTGTGAGCGTGACGTCGGTAACGAGTGTCTCCCTCTGGTATTTCAACACTCGCGTCCAACTATCCTCAAAAACCCAGGAAAATTCACCGTCCGCCCAAACGCCAAAACGAAACGGAAAACCCTCTGTGTGATTCTCCTGCCCGACGTGCGGAAAATAGACGTCACGGATTTGATATCTATCGTCGAAATTGACGAGCAGGCTGCCGTTTCCGACCGGAATATCTCTCATAAGAAATGGCGGCTCTATTCGGATCTCACCGCCTGTTCGACGGCGGCGTCCAGCTCTCTTTGGACGGCTGGGTTGAATCCGACGATCTTACTGACCAATTTTCCTTTACGGTCGAACACAGCCGTCTGCGGGATGTCGCTCCGCTCAGCAAAAATGAATTGGGTCAATTCGTCCTCGGGAAATGCGATCGGGTAATCGACCTTGGTGCTCGCGACGAACCCCGGAATCTTTAGCCGATCTTCTTCGCCTCCGACATTAAGGCCCACAATATGCAAATTATCGGCTCCGTGCTTGGCGAGCAACGAATTGAGGTGTGGTATTTCGCGGCGGCATGGCTCACAATATGTCGCCCAGAAATCGAGAATTACGGCTTTGCCGGCCAGATCAGACAATTTCTCAACGCGGTCGTCGGCACTGGTCCAGCTCATTTCCGTCAGCGGCTTAGATGGCGGCATTGGGAGATTTGTCGTACGCTGGCCGTTGATCGAAATTGGCCGGTTTGACACCGAAACCGGTGCTGCCGCGGGCCGACAAGCTATCGAGACCATAAACGCTGAGATCAATAGGCAGAAAAGGATCACTTTCATAGAAAGTTAATGTTAATCCGTATCCGCTCATTTGTAAAAGAAATCGAGTGGCCCGTTTGCACCCGCGAGTTTTCCCATTACCATTGTGAGGTGAGTTTCTATCCTAAAAAGGTGAACGAACGGCTGGAATCACAGCAGAATGTCGGCGTGGTAACCGGCGAAAATGCTAACGGAAAGGACGCGAGTTTTATCTGTGGATCATTTGTGAGGTTCTCATTGAGAATCGATCCTGACTCGAAAACCGTAGTCGATGCGCGATTCCAGACCAACGGCTGCGGGTTTATGATCGCCTCGGCCGATTGTTTGGCGGAAACGATTAAAAGCAAGCATCTCAGCGACTTGCACGGCCTGGATGATAAGGAGTTGAGGAGTTTTGTATTCGAGACGCTCGGTGTTTTCGACGAAAACCGAATTCAATGCCTCGACAGCTGCGTTCGGGCTCTCCATTATTCTTTTTCCAATTACAGGGCGCGGCAGATCGAGGAATTTCTGGGCGAAAAGGCTCTCATCTGTTCGTGTTTTGGTGTTACGGAAGAGACGATCGAGAGTTGTATCGATGCAGGTTCGCTTAAAACCGTAGACGAGGTTACGATGCTCTGTAACGCAGGCGCCGGCTGCGGTTCGTGCCGGATGCTCATTCAAGAAATGCTTGACTCGGTCGCGGCCAGATGAATAACAAACGAATCACGATGTGTGCTATAATTCTGAGTTTCGACCGTGCCGTTTCGTAAAAAGCAGCATTTAATGTAGATCGATAGTCAAATTTTCTAATCCCTCATGGACGACCCTGCTAGTTTATCTTTACTCTTTCTCTTTGCCGAAGCTTCGGACCTGATCGAAACACCGACCTTTCTTTGGTCGAGTTTCAACATTTTTCTCGTTATATTTCTTGTACTTGCGAACGGCTTCTTTGTCGCCAGTGAGTTTGCCTTAGTAGCCGTGCGGAAATCGCGGATCGAGTCTCAGGCAGCAGACGGCGACAAGGCCGCTGTCCGGTTGTTGGGCATGCTCAACAATCTCAATGCGTATATCTCGGCGACCCAACTAGGGATCACGCTTTCTTCGCTTGGATTAGGCTGGGTAGGCGAACCCGCCGTTGCTTCTTTACTTGAGCCGATCCTGGTTTGGATAGGTGAGCTAACTGGCGCAACGTTTCTTGCGGCGGGCCCGATACTTCACGGCATCTCATTCGCAATTGCATTCTCTTTCATTACATTTCTCCATATTGTTTTCGGTGAGTTGGCACCGAAAACGGCCGCTCTGGAGTTGTCGGAACGCGTTTCTTATGTAATCGCGGTACCGCTCCTTATTTTTTACAAAGTATTTAATTACCCGATTCGCTTGCTCGATTGGGCCGGTACAACGACCGTCCGACTTTTTGGACTTCACCCGTCGGGCGAACACGGATCGAGCTACACCGAGGACGAGATCCGTCAACTCATTCGGGTTTCTGAAGAAAGCGGACATTTGAACAAGGAAGAACGGACCCTCATAAACAAGGTCTTCGAGTTTTCGGAAACGACTGTAAAAGAGGCGATGATACCGCGGACCGAGGTTGTGGCAATTCCGGAAAAGAGCAAGCTCGAAGCCATTGTCAAAGCGTTTCAGCAGCACGGTTACTCAAGACTGCCGGTCTATCGCGACTCGCTGGATGACATCGCGGGGTTTGTTCACAGCAAAGACGTTCTGACCTACATATTGGAGCCCAAAACATTTGAGCTCGAGCGAATTATTCAGAAGCCGATGTATGTAGTCGATACTGCCCGGCTAGAAGATGTGTTGCGGCAGATGCAAAAGGAAAAATTCCATTTTGGTTTTGTTGTTGATGAGCACGGCGGTGTCGAGGGAATAATCACTATCGAGGATCTGCTCGAAGAGATCGTCGGCGATATTTCCGACGAGCATGATGTCGAGGTCGACGAACAGATCGCTGAGCAGCCCGACGGTAGCTTTTTGCTGGATGGCAGCCTCGCAGTACGCGATTTGAATCGGAGGCTTGAGATCAATTTACCAATTTCCGAAGGTTACACGACAATAGCCGGTTTCTTAATGTCCGAGACGGGCCAAATTTTGTCCGAGGGGCAAATGGTACCGTTCAATGGCCACGCGTTTAAGATTGAAAAGGTCGAAAAGCACCGCATCTTGCGGGTGCGTATGGAAAGGACACCGGGCCAGATGGACGGTGCGGAAGGCGGTTCACGCCTCGCAGATTGACACAAGGAAAATATGAAGACGGGTAGGAGTGACATTTAATGAGCTTTATTGAGCAGGTTTGGGCACGAGAAATACTTGATTCGCGTGGAAATCCAACGATTGAGGCAGAGGTTGTTCTCGAGGATGGCGCCGAGGGCCGAGCCGCGGTGCCGAGTGGAGCATCGACTGGTGAGAACGAGGCTGTCGAGATGCGGGATGGTGATAATTTACGGTATCTCGGCAAAGGCGTTCTAAATGCTGTCCAGAACGTTAACGAGGTGATCAGCCGGGAGATCGAGGGCCTTGACGCGCTTGATCAGACACTTGTCGACGAGACGATGATCGGGCTCGACGGCACGCAAAATAAGTCTAAGTTGGGTGCGAACGCGATTTTAGCTGTTTCCTTGGCTACTGCGCGAGCCGCGGCTGCGTCGCTCGAAATTCCCCTTTACCGATATATCGGCGGGGCGAACGCCAAGACCTTACCAGTCCCGATGATGAATATTCTCAACGGTGGAGCCCACGCTGATAACAACGTAGATTTTCAGGAATTCATGGTGATGCCGGTTGGCGCCGAGAGTTTTCGCGAGGCATTGCGGATCGGCGCGGAAATCTTCCATAATCTCAAAGGCGTGCTTAAATCCAGAGGCTATTCGACCAGTGTCGGCGACGAAGGCGGTTTTGCACCTAACCTCAAGTCAAACGAAGAAGCAATCGAGACAATTCTCGAAGCGATCGAAAAGGCTGGCTACAAGGCCGGTGAGAACGTGATGCTTGCTCTCGACCCGGCGGCAAGTGAGTTTTTTATTGATGGCAAGTATGTGTTTAAGAAATCAGACAAACGCGAACTCAGCTCGCAAGAAATGGCTTCGTATTGGGCCGACTGGTGTGCGAGATATCCGATCATATCGATCGAGGATGGCATGGCCGAAAACGACTGGAATGGTTGGAAGGACTTGACCGGTAAGGTCGGAAAAACCGTTCAGCTTGTAGGCGACGACCTGTTTGTGACCAACGTCAAGTTCCTCCAACGAGGCATCGACGAAGGAGCCGCGAACTCGATACTGATCAAGGTCAATCAGATCGGTACGTTGACCGAAACGCTTGACGCCATTGAGCTTGCCCGCACGAACAACATGACGGCGGTCATCTCTCACCGCTCGGGCGAGACCGAAGATTCGTTCATCGCAGATCTTGCTGTCGCAACTAACGCAGGCCAGATCAAGACCGGCAGCCTCTGTCGCTCGGATAGGATCGCTAAATACAATCAGCTTTTGCGGATCGAAGAAGATCTCGGCGAATCCGCAAGGTATCCAGGCCGAAAGGCTTTTTACCAGATTTCGTAATGGTAGCGGCCCGCCCTTTCCGTAAGATGAAAAAGGTCATCGTGATCGGTTCCGGAGGCGCGGGAAAATCAACGTTCTCAAAACGTCTGGGTAAAGTGCTGAGCATTGACGTCATACATCTCGATCTGCTCTATTGGAAACCAAATTGGGTAAAGACACCAGCGGAGGAATGGTCAAAAGTCGTGGAGAAACTCGTCAGCCGAGATTCCTGGATCATGGATGGTAATTTTGGCGGCACACGCGAGCTGCGAATACGAGCTTCTGATTCCGTCATTTTTCTTGATATTCCTCGCCGGGTCTGTCTTTACCGACTTCTCAAACGTTTTGTCCTCCATCGCGGTCGTAACCGTCCGGATATGACGGTTGGCTGTAATGAGCGATTTGATATGGAATTTCTGCAGTGGGTATGGAATTATCCGAAGATCTCGAAACCGCGAATTATGAGGCGCTTAGGCGAACTCACGGATAAGCAAACGGTGGTTTTGCGATCGTCACGACAGGCTGAAGAATTTTTGAGTACGCTCGATGTATCGCACTAGAGCGATGATGATCTGCCGTTCGTCGCGCACGGTGCATTTATGAAGAATTTGATTTTCGACCAATGCGGCTTGGGGTTCGGCTGATCGATCGAATGGCTTCGGACTTTCACCGCGTTCCGATCCAAAAGATCACGTGAATCATAGAAACTCTTACCCTTTTGGCGGTTAATTCGTCTATAATTATTTTGGTGCGGTTTCGACTTGACGAGTTGCCGAAAAACCAATTTCTAAATCCTCCCGCCGT